>JAJYVM010000010.1 GCA_021792015.1 Bacillota bacterium
CAGTGGATCCTGGGCCGGTG
Organism: Bacillota bacterium; assembly: GCA_021792015.1. Taxonomy (GTDB): domain Bacteria; phylum Bacillota; class Sulfobacillia; order RBS10-35; family JAJYVM01; genus JAJYVM01. The sequence goes on from JAJYVM010000010.1 coordinate 21, forward strand.
GCGGCCGGACCGCTGGACTGCGGGCCAGTGGATCCTGGATTGGTGGAGCCTGGGCCGGTGGTCGCCGGGCCGGTGGACCGCGGGCCAGTGGAGCCTGAGCCGGTAGGCGGCAGGCCCGTCGGCCTTGGGTCAGTGGCGTTCGCCGTGCCGTTTCGCGCGGCCGGGTGGGGGGCCCGCCCGGTCGCCGTGGTGTCCGCTGCTGCAGCTGCCGTGTGCGCCGTCGACCGCTGGCCCGTCACATCCGGTGCCCCTTGCTCTGGCGTCACCCGCGCGGGGGCCGTTCCAGCCTCCGCCGCTCCTCTCGGTGCGGCGCCCGCCAGCGTCGCTTTCGGCTGCTCCGCTCCGTTCTCCTGTCCCGCTGTTTCTTGCCACTCCTCCCACTCCGCCGACTCCGGGCCGGCCGCGGCGACCTCCTCGTCCGCCCCGACCCGTCCAGCGGCCACCCCGGCGGCCGCGGTCGCACCGAGGATGTGGAGGTAGCCGTCAAGCGCACCCGCCGGGCGCTCGGGGGCGGCCAGGGGCTCCGATGTCAGCACCTCGGTGCCCGCCGGCGTGATGCCCACGACGATGCACCCAGCCACGCCAGGCGCTCCCGGGGGAAGCAGGAAGCAGCAGCCCTCCGCCGCCGCCGCCAGGTCCGCGACGGCGCCCGCGAAGCGGATCCGGCCGCCCTGCAGCACCAGCGCCGCGCGGCAGTGGGCCTGGACCTCATCGAAGTGGTGCGTGGTGACGACCACCGCCTCTGCCGGCAGGGCGGCGGCCTGGCTCCAAAACGCCGCTCGCTCCTCCGGGTCGAGGTCCGCCGTCGGCTCGTCGAAGAGCACGATGCGCGCGCGGCACACCCACGCCTCCGCCAGCGCCAGCCGGTGCCGCTGCGCCGGTGCCAGGCGCCCGGCGGCCACGTGCATCCAACGGGACAGCCCCAGGCGCTCGGCGGCGTCCTCGGCGCTGCCGCGCGGTCCCGCGATCCGGCGCCACCGTGCGGTGCGCTCCAGGTGGTCGCGCACGGTCAGCCGTGGGTGAACGCCCGGGAACTGCGGCACGTAGGCGACCTCGTGCAGCAGGTCCGCTGGCCCCGCCGCATCGCCGCCCCCAAGCCATACCCGGCCCCCCACCGCCGGCGTGATGCCGGCCAGCGTGCGCAGGAGGACGGTCTTACCCGCGCCGTTGGGGCCGAGGAGCGCCGTCGTGCCGCTGGGCACGGCGAACGTGCACCCGCGGAGGACGGTGCGGTGCCGCAGGCGCTGGGTGAGGCCCTCGGCGGCCAGCGGCGGCGCCAGTTCGCTCACCTCGCACGACCCTCCGCTCGGCGCCCAAGGGGCTCCGCATCGGCTGCCGCGGCGGTCGCCGCCGCGCGTGCACGCAGCAGCGTCGCGAAGTACGCATCGTCCACGGTCGGCTCGGCTGGCCGGGTCCCGTCGCCGGATGGCGGTGTGCCATCGCTGCCCACGATCCGCAGACGGCCGGGTGATTGCGCCGGCTGCGCGAGCCACCCCGGGCCCTCCGGCGCCGCCGCCCCGTCCACCTCCCACACGTGGCCCGCCGCCACGCCGACGAAGGCCCCCGTCGGTCCGGTCCACACCAGGCGGCCGCCATCGAGCACAGCCACCCGTCCGGGCAGCGCCGCCACGTCGCTGGTCAGGTGGCTTGCCACCACGACGCAGGCATCCTCGCCGAGCTCCCGCAGCAGCGCCAGCACCGTCAGCCGCTCCACCGGGTCAAGGCCCGCGGTCGGCTCGTCCAGAAGCCACACCCGGGGCTGGCGCAACAGCGCCTGCGCGATGAGCGCCCGCCGCCGCATGCCGCCGGAGAAGCGCCGCAGCCGGCGGTGCAGGTCGCCGCGGAGGTGGACCTGTCCGGCCGCCGCCCGAGCGCGGTCCCCGCGGACGTCGCGGCGCACGCCGTCGATGGCCAGCAGCTCAGAGAGGTACTCGTACAGCGTCAGCTCGTGCGGCAGCCCGATCTCCTGCGGCACGTAGCCGATGTGACCTCGTGCCGACAGCGGCGCCGCCGCCGCGTCGGCACCGTCGACCGAAACCGTTCCCGCGCGCGGTGGCACCTGCCCGGCCAGGACCCGCAGCAGCGTCGTCTTGCCGGCCCCCGTCGGCCCCAACAGCACGAGGAGCCCGCGGCCGGCCGCCAGGTCGACGGCGCGCAGGGCGGGGTCGTGCCCAGGATAGCCCGCGACGAGCCCCCGCACCTCGATGGACGGGCTGGCCATGGTGCTCATGCACGTAATGGTAACGCAGCGCTTCCGGGTGATCATTCACCGCGTGAGCTGACCGTGCAAGCTCCGCCGCTCTTCCGGGCCGCGGGGCGCCCCCGGGCCGATGCGTGGGCGGGACGCCCAGCCGTCAAGCCCCGGGCAGGACGAAGCGAAACTTCATGCGGCCGCTGCCGCTGGTTCCCGTGATCCTGCCGCCGCCGGCCTCCACCAGGTTCTTGGCGATGGCCAGGCCCACGCCCACACCGCCTGGGGCGCGGACCAGGCCCACGATCCTGATGTCGTCGTCGACGATCAGGACCACGGCCGCGGCCTCCCCTCCCCCCCACTTCTGGCACCCCGTTGTCAAAGATTCGTGAAAGCGCCGCCAGCCCCCGTTCACCGGGGCCGCATCCCATCCCGGTAGCGTCGGCCGCGAAAGGGAGGGCCGTTGAAGATGAAGCTTGCATCCGCCGCCGCCGCCGCCGTCGCCGCGCTCCTGCTCGCCGGCTCCGTCTCCGCGACCGCCCGCGCCGCCCCGTCCCCGGGAGCCTACCGCGAAACCGCTCGCGCACGGACGACCGTGCGCTTCATTTACACGGAGTCCAGTGCGGCGGTCGGGAACGCCATGCTGGCCTTCCGGGCCGCCTGGGACGGGAGCCTGCGGCCAGCGGGCACGTTCGCCACGGCCGGCACCGGCCGGGCACGGGTCTGGGCCCGCAGGGCGCCCTGGCCGCCGACGGCCGCTACCTGGTGGCGGTCAATGCGGGCAGCAATACGGTGACGGCCTTCGCCGCCCGCCGCGACGGCTCGTGGTCGCGCCGGATGGCCACCTGACCCTGATCGCGGGCCTTGCCGCCACGACGGGCGGCGCCCCGCTCGACCTGGCCCTCGGTGCCGGTGCCCACACCCTCTACATGCTGAACGCGCGCATGCACACGATCCAGATGGCCGCCGTCGGCGCCCGCGCCCGCCTGGGCACGCCCGCCGCCGTAGCGACCGTGCCGGCCAGCCCCTCCGGCCTCATCGCCCGCTGACCCTGGAGGCAGGGGCCGCGCGCGCGGCCCCTGCCTGCTACCATGACGCCGGGGGATGACCGTGCTGCGCGCCCTCACGCTCTATGACGCCCTGCTGGCCGCCCTCGGCCCCCAGGGCTGGTGGCCGGCCGAAACGGCCGAGGAGGTCGTCATCGGCGCCGTCCTCACCCAGGCCGTGTCCTGGCGGAACGTGGAGCGGGCCATCGCCACGCTGCGTGAAGCCGGTCTCCTCGCCCTCGCCCCCCTGGCCGCGCGCCCGCCGGAGGCCGTCGCCCCCCTGATCCGCCCCGCCGGCTACTTCAACGCCAAGGCCAGGAAGCTGCGCGCCGTCGCCGAGGCCGTGCTCGCGCTCGGCGGCCCGCCCGGCCTGGCGGCCATGCCGCTCGCCGAGGCGCGCGCCCGTCTCCTGACCGTATACGGCGTCGGGCCGGAGACGGCGGACGCCATCCTCAACTACGCCGCCGGACACGCCACGTTTGTCGCGGACGCGTATGCGCGGCGCGTGCTGGGCCGGACCGGCGCCGTGGCCGCGACGACGTACGAGGGCGTGCGCGCCGAGGTCGTGGCCGCCATGCCGGGGGAGTTGCTCGGCGAGTTCCACGCGCTGCTGGTGGCGTTGGGAAAGGACATCTGCCGCCCGCGGGCACCCCGCTGCGGGGCCTGCCCGGTGAACGCGCTTTGTTCGTATTCGGCGCAGCAGGAGCCTTTGTGACCGCGACCGCGTACGCGGTCGCGGCGCAATGCATGCCTTGTCAGCGGCCGACGGAATAATAGCGCGGGGTGATCGCTGGCGATGTCTGGCACAGACGGGATCAGGCAGGATGGCCGGGGCCGGCGGCGCCGGGCGGCGCCGAGACTTCCCGATCCGCTCCTGCCGCTCAAGCTCGAGGCGGCCCGCGAGCTCGGGCTGCTGGAGAAGGCCGTCCGCGTGGGCTGGGGCAACCTCTCGGCCGCGGAGGCGGGGCGCATCGGCGGGTACATGACCCGGCTGCGCAATGAAGCGCGCGGTCGTCCGGGCGCGATCGACTTGAATGAAGCGCGCGGTCGTCCGGGCGCGATCGACTTGAATGAAGCGCGCGGTCGTCCGGGCGCGATCGACTTGAACGAAGCGCGCGGTCGTCCGGGCGGGGGCGAGTTGAAGGAGGCCCAGCGGGCGGAGTAGCGAACATGCCCGCCGGGGGTGGCGGCACGGTTGCCAGCATGACCGGCTTCGGGCGGGGCGAAGCCGGGTGTTTCCGCATCGAGATGAAGAGCGTGAACCACCGTTTCGCCGAGGTGGTCTGCCGGTTGCCGCGGGAGTACGCGGAGGCGGAGGATGGGCTGCGGCGCCTGGTGCTGTCAGAGGTCAAGCGCGGGCGCGTGGAGGTGCTGTTCTCTTCAGAGGCCACGGCAACGGCCGAGGCGGCCATCCGCGTTGACACCACTCTGGCGCGCGCGTATCATAGGGCCTTGAAAGAACTGGCAGACGCACTCGGTGCGCGGGATTGGACGCCGGACCCCGGCTGGGTGGCGGGGCTGCCAGGGGTGCTGGGCGGTGGCCAGCCGGCCGCCGACTTCGAGCGCGACTGGCCCGACATCCAGGCGGCGGCGCGGCAGGCGCTGGACGGGCTGCTGGCGATGCGGGCGGCGGAGGGCGGAAGCCTGGCCGCCGACCTTCAGGCCAAGCTCGACGAGCTGGCGAGCACGGCCGAGGCCATCGCCGGGCGGGAGCCGTCGGCGCGGGCGGAGTTCGCGGAGCGGCTGCGACGGCGCCTGGACGAGTGGCTGCGACCGGGCGAGGTGGACCCGGCGCGCCTGGCGCAGGAGGTCGCCATCCTCACGGAACGGTCGGCCATCGACGAGGAGCTGGTGCGGCTGCGCAGCCACCTGGGCCAACTGCGGGCGGCGCTGGCGGCCGGCGGCGAGGTCGGACGCCGGTGCGACTTCATCATCCAGGAGTGCAACCGCGAGCTGAACACGGTCGGCAGCAAGGCGCAGGACGCGGCCATCGCGGCCGCGGTGGTGACCGGCAAGGGCATCGTCGAGAAGCTGCGCGAGCAGGTCCAGAATTTGGAGTAGGCGCGGGGGTAAGAGCGCGGTGGACATCCGCCTGGTCAACATCGGCTTCGGGAACATCGTGTCCGCCAACCGCATTGTGGCCATCGTCAGCCCGGAGTCGGCGCCCATCAAGCGGATGATCGGCGAGGCCCGCGACCAGGGCATGCTGATCGACGCCACCTACGGGCGGCGCACCCGCGCGGTCATCTTCACCGACTCCGACCACGTCATCCTGTCGGCGGTGCAGCCCGAGACGGTCGCCCACCGCCTGGGCGGCCAGCAGGCGCACGACGGCGGCCGCTCCGAGGACATCGAAGACTGATATGCTCGCGTAAGGAGCGTGCGGGTGCCTCCGGCGCGCTCGCGGAGTCAAGGGAGGTCTTCCGTTCGTGGAGCCCGCGATCGACAGCCTGCTCGACAAGGTCGACAGCAAGTACTCGATGGTGATCGTGTCCGCGCGGCGCGCGCGTCAGCTGCTCGCCGGGGCCAGGAAGAAGGTCGACACGCCGTCCGACAAGCCGGTGACGGTCGCCCTGCAGGAACTGGCGGCGGGCGTGCTGCACTTCGAGCCGGACGAGCGTGGCGGCGACCAGGCCCTGCGCCCGCCGGCCGCTGACAACCGGGGCCGGTAGGGGCCTCCCGTGCTGGCCGGCGCGCGGCTTCTCGTCGGCGTGACGGGCGGCATCGCCTGCTACAAGTCCGTGGACCTCTGCAGCCGCCTGCGCAAGGCGGGGGCGGAGGTCCGCGTCGTCATGACAGAGAGCGCCACCCGCTTCGTCAGCCCCCTCACCTTCCAATCCATCAGCGGCAACCCCGTCGCCACGGACCTCTTCGCCACACCGGCCCAGAGCGCGGTTGAGCACATCTGGCTGGCGGAGTGGGCGAGCATCGCCGTGGTGGCGCCGGCGACGGCCGACATCCTCGGCAAGCTGGCCCACGGCATCGCCGACGATTACCTGAGCACAATTCTGCTCGCTTTCGCCGGCCCGGCCCTGCTCGTGCCGGCCATGAACCGTATGATGTACGCCCACCCGGCCGTGCAGGCCAGCATGGCCGCCCTGGCGGGCATGGGCTACGACGTGATGCCGGCCGAGTACGGCCACCTCGCCGAGGGCGTCTCGGGCTGGGGCCGCATGCCGGAGCCGCCCGCCATCGTGGAGCGGCTGGCCGGCCTGGCCGCGGAGGGGCGCGTGCCGCGGCCGGAGCTGCCGCAACCGGCGCCGCGCGATCTCGACGGCGTCTCGGTGGTCATCACGGCCGGGCCCACACAGGAGCCCATCGACCCGGTGCGCTTCATCACCAACCCCAGCAGCGGCAAGACGGGCTGGGCCCTGGCGGAGGCGGCGCGCGCGCGCGGGGCGGCGGTGACGCTCGTGGCGGGGCCGGTGGCGCTGCCGGATCCGCCTGGCGTGCGGGTCGTGCGCGTGCGGACGGCGCAGGAGATGGCGGATGCGGCCCTGGCTGCCTACGATGGGTGCGACGTCGCCATCTGCGCAGCCGCCGTCTCGGACTTCCGGCCGGAGGCGCCCGCCCCCGAGAAGATCAAAAAGGGCGAGCAGGACGGCCTTGACCTGCGCCTGGTGCGCAACCCGGACATCCTGGCGGCCATGGGCCGGCGCAAGGGCAGGCGGGTACTGGTCGGCTTCGCGGCCGAGGCGGGGGCCGGGCCCGAGGAGGCCGAGCGCAAGCGCGCCAGCAAGGGCGCGGACCTCGTCGTATACAACGACGTGCGCCGGCCCGGCCTCGGCTTTGGCGCCGACGACAACGCGGTGGTCGTGGTCGGCGCCGGGGGCCTGCGCGAGGCGATCGGCCCTGCGCCCAAGCGCGAGATCGCCCACCGCATCCTGGACCGGGTCGCGGCCCTGCGGCGCATCTGAGCGCACCAGCGGCTAATGGATGATCCCGAAGCCGGTCAGGCCGGCGATGATCAGGTAGATCGCCACGATGTAGCTCAGCAGCCGCGGGAAGACCAGGATCAGCACTCCGCCCAACAGGGCCACGATCGGCGTCAGGTGCGCCACTTCACCCACCCCCATTTGCACGGGCCGGGGCCGGCACCGCAGCCCACGCTATCGGCGCCCGTCGGGAAGCGCCGCGGTCTGCTCGCGTGGGAGCCGTCCTCGGCCGGTGTCATCCGGACCCCATATCTTTCGCAGAGACCCGCACGTTTCGGGAGGTGACGGGTCCTGGCCCTTCTGCGCAGGTACTTCGTGGCCGGCGTCCTCACGCTGCTGCCGATCGCCATCACGCTCTATGTGGGCTACCGGCTGTTCGTCTTCCTCGACGGCCTGCTGGGACCCGCGGTGGTCGCCGTGACGGGCTACAACATCCCGGGAGCCGGGCTGGTCGCTACCCTGGCGATCGTCACGCTGACGGGCGCCGTGGTCAGCAACTTCCTGGGCCGCCACGTCGTCGGCTGGATCGAGCTCGCCTTCCAGCGCACCCCCGTGCTCAAGACGATCTACGACGCCAGCAAGTCGCTGGTCACAACCGTGTTCGACCGGCGGGCCGGAGGCTTCAAGACGGTGGTGCTGGTGCCCTATCCCTCGGGCACCGAGGCGCAGACGCTGGGGTTTCTGGTCTCGGAGCTGGCCATCGCCGATCCGCCGCGCGCCTCGGTGTTCGTGCCGATGTCGCCCCCCACGGGCGGGTTCATCGTCATGATCGACCCCGAGCGCCTGGTGCGCACGCGCCTGTCGCCGGAGGAGGCCATGCGCATGCTGCTGCTGGGGGCGGGTGCGGGGGCGGCCCGCTCGCGGCGGTAGGCGGGCGCGGAAACGTCCAGGGGGAGCACTCGGCAGTCCCTGACCCCCATCCGCAGGGGGAGGTCCGTCACCCCGCTCCCGGTGCCATGGCCGAGCCCCCGACCCCTGTCCCCTGGGGGCAGGGCTTGTTCCGGCTGTGGCATCGGATGCGGCGAGGCGTCGTGCAAGGCGACAGGTCGGAGGTCGACCGAGGCGGCCTTGACCTGACGCAATAAGCCCTTTCGGCCGGGGACGCACGGCGTGTCGGCCGGCAGCGGCGGCTTGGAACCGGCGCCCCCGTGGCCAGGCGTCCCTGCGGCGCTACGCGGCCGCTCCCCGCGCGCGCCTGCCGCCTTGCAATGGGCAGTTCGCACGGCGCGGCGGCCCGAGACCCGGTAGGCCCCCGCCCTGCGCCCGTGCCAGCTCCGTTGCCCGTCGGGTGGGCCGGCCCGGCGCCCGGCTGCGCCGCCGTGCGCCGCGTCCCCGTGCCGTCCGTGCCCTGCGCGACCCGTGCGGCGGGGTGTCAGAGGCATCGCCCGCCGCATCCGCCCACCCGATCGACCTCCGCCGCCCCGCGCCCGCCTGGCGGCAGGCGCGCCGCTCTCAACGCAGGCAAGACTTTTCGCGATCCATACGTCGAACCAGACGCAGCCCGCGGCGGGCTTGCCGGCCGGATGGCCCGCGTGCCGGGGTGAAGGAAGGCGTGGGATTGATGAGGTTTCGCACGCGGCGCTGGATGCGGATCCTTGCGGGCAGCGTGGCGACGCTGGTCCTGCTCCTCGGCCTCGGCAGCCTGCCCGTCTCGGCCGCGACCTGGAATCCCCTGAGCGTGTCCATCACAGGCGGCGGATCGCTGAGCGGCATCAACGCGCTGGCCTATGTGAACAACACGCTGTACACCGGGACCACCAGCGGCGTCTACAGTTATGACACGGGAACGGATACCTGGACGGCGCTCACCGGGTCGCCCAGTTCCGTCACCGCCCTGACCGGCGACGGGAGCGGCACCCTGTACACGGGAACGGTCAGCGGCAGCGTCTACAGTTACAGCGGCGGCACCTGGTCGGCCGTGGGCGGCAGCCTGACGCACCAGGTGTACGCGCTGGCCGACCTCGGCGGCACGCTGTACGCCGGAACCCAGACGGGGACCAACGACATCTGGCGCGATAGCGGAGGCAGCTGGACGCAGTTGAGCGGCTCGCCGGCCAACGTGTACTCCCTCCTGGCCGGTGCCAACGGCACCCTCTACGCGGGGGTCCTGAACACCACCACCGGTGTCGACGACAGCAACAGCGCCGTCACCTCCTGGTCGGCCATGAACGGCTCGCCGGGTTATGCGTCCGGCCTGGCCGAGGCCGGCGGCATCCTTTACGCGTACGGCTGTGACAGCACCTGCAGCACCAATGCCGTCTGGGCGTTCAGCAGCGGCACCTGGAGCGAGCACAGCGTCCTGAGTGGCACCCTCTGGCCCGCGGCCCTGACCGCCGGCGGCAGCGGCACGCTGTACATCGCATCGCCCGCCAACGTCTGGCAGGCGACCCTGCCCAGCGCCTATCCCGTCACCTACAACGGGAACAACAACACGGCGGGCACGGCGCCCACCGACGCCAACAGCCCGTACACCCCGGGTGCGACCGTCACGGTCCTCGGGAACACGGGGAGTTTGGCCCGGACGGGGTACACCTTTTCCGGCTGGAGCTACGATTCGACGAGCGGGCCGGTGGATGCGCCCGGCAGCACGTTCACCATGCCGGCGGGCGCTGTCACCCTGTACGCCGACTGGACGCTGAACAGCTACACCGTCAGCTACGACGGCAACGGGGCGACCGGCGGCAGCGTGCCCGGCGCCGCCACAGCGGCCTACGGCTCGACCGTGACCGTGGCGGGTAACACCGGGAGCCTCGTCCGCGCCGGGTACACCTTTGCCGGCTGGAGCTACGGGTCGGCGAGCGGGCCGGTGGATGCGCCCGGCAGCACGTTCACGATGCCGGCGGGCGCCGTGACCCTGTACGCCGACTGGACGGCGATCCCGCCGCCGCCGCCGGTGCAGTACTACACGGTCACCTACAACGGCAACGGCGCCACCGGGGGAACGGTGCCCGACAGCCCGGCGGCCGTCGCCGGCGCGACCGTGACGGTGGCGGGCAACACCGGCGACTTGGTCAAGGCCGGCTATGCCTTCGGCGGGTGGAACACGGCGGCGGACGGCAGCGGCACCGGCTATGCGGCGGGAAGTGGCTCCCTCACCATGCCGGCCGCGGACGTGACGCTCTACGCCGTCTGGAACGCGACCACCATCCACGTGGTCTCCCAGTGCGGGGGAACGGCAAACCCCGGCCAGGATCTGGTCAACGCCCTGGCCGCCACCCAGGACGGCAACGCCGCCGATGAGTGTGCGACCGGCGGCTTGGGCACCAGCCTCGCCGCGCCCTACATCCTGATCCTCAACCCCCAATACACCTTTGCCCTGTCGCAGCCCTACACGGTCGGCGGCGCGGCGGCCAGCGCCCAAAACAGCTATGACGCGGGGCCAACGGCGCTGCCCAACGTGACGACGACGGTGACGGTCGAGACCGACGCGTCTGCATGCTCCACGATGGCCGTCATCTCCCGGCCGCTGGACAGCCCGGCCTTTCGCTTCTTCGACGTGGTGAGCGGGGGCGATCTGACCCTGGATTGCGTGGAACTCGAAGGCGGCTTGGCCCAGGGCGGCAGCGGTGGCGGTCGGGGCATCGGCAGCGGTGGCGGCGGGGCGGGGATGGGCGGGGCCATCTTCAACCACGGGGGCGTCGTGAATGTGGAAAACTCCGATATCTGGGGCAACCAGGCCCAGGGTGGAGCGGGGGCCCCGTCGACCGGCACAAGCGACTCCCTTTCCGGTGGCGGCGGGGGTATCTATGGATCAGGCGGCGATGGCGACTCGTCTCAGTCGGATGCTGGTGGCGGCGGCACCTTTACTTCCGGCAGCACCAGTGCGGGTGGCGACCAGAACGGCGGCGGCGGCGGTAACAACTACAGCGGCTTTTTCGGGTCCGGCGGCTTCGGCGGCGGTGGTGGCGGCGGCGTCAACAGTGGCAAGGGGGGGGCCGGAGGTTTCGGCGGCGGTGGTGGCGGCGGCGTTTTCGGCGGCGCCGGTGGCGGCTGGGGCGGCGGCGGTGGCAACGGCGGTTACAGCGGCGGTGGCGGTGGCGGCGGCTTCGGCGGTGGTAGCGGCGGCGGCACCGGCACCAGCGGCTGGGGCGGCGGCGGCGGCGGCTTCGGGGGCGGCATCTTCACCTACGGGGGCAGCCTGACGGTGACCGACACCACCTTTTCCGGCAACGCGGCGTCGGGGGGCAGCGGCGGCGGCCCGGCCGCGTCGAACGGCCAGGGCTACGGCGGCGCCATCTTCGCTTACGGCGGCGCCCAGTTGACCATCGACGGCGTCACCGTCGGCCTCGACGGCACCGGCAGCGACAGCGGCCCGGCCAGCCTGACGGTGACGGGGTCCACCTTCAGCGGCAACACGGCCTCGGCGACCAACATCGGCACCACGGCCGTCGACGGCTACGGCACGGTGCAGGGGATCGCCGCGTGGCCCGCCAACTCGGCGGCCTCGGGACTCAACGCCTCCGCGGAAACGGTTCAGAGCAGCGACGGCTCCGTGACCCTGAACATCCCGGCGGGCGCGGTGCCGGCAAACGCCGCCATCAAGGTCACGCCGGCGTCTGGCTATCTGACCTCCAGCGTCCCATACGGGTTCACCGTTGGTAGTCCAGTGATCGAGATCGACGCGGGCGGGGTCGAGCCCACTCAGCCGGTGACCATCACCATTCAGCTCACCGCCGCGGACGTCAGCGCCGGACAGCCGGTGGGCGTCTACTACTACAATCCGGCGACCCAACAGTGGTCCTGGGTGGGTGGCACGGTCACCAGGAATGCGGACGGGACCGAGTCCATCACGGCGACCCTCACCCACTTCAGCATCTACGCCGCCCTGGTCAACACGACGACGTTTCGGGACCTGGGCGGCGCCGCCTGGGCGCAGCCCGCGATCGAGGCGCTGCTTGGCGCGGACATCGTGAGCGGCACCGGGTCCGGCCGCTTCCAGCCGAACGCGGCCCTGACCCGTGCCCAGTTCACCAAGATGCTGGTCCTGGCCGACGGGCTGGTTCCGTCGGGCTCCGGCGCCAGCCCCTTTAGCGATGTGCCGGCCAGCGCCTGGTACGCCCCCTACGTGGCGGCGGCGGCCCGGGCCGGCCTGATCGAGGGCACCGGCGGCGCGACCTTTGCGCCGGATGCGCCCATCACCCGCCAGGAGATGGCCGTCATGCTCTCCAGGCTGAAGGCCATTGCGCCAACGGCCGCCAGCGGCGGTGCCCCGGGCTTCCGCGACGCTTCGCAAATCGCCCCCTGGGCCCAGGCCGGCGTCGATGCCGCAGTCGGCGAGGGGTTGCTGTCGGGCTTCCCGGACGGCAGCTTCCAGCCGCAGGCCACGGCCACCCGCGCCCAGGCCGCCGAGGTGATCTACGATTACCTGAAGCGCGTGGGCAAGCTCTAGCGGCCGGCTTCAGGCGGCCCCGACCTCGTCGCGCCAGAGGCTACGGAGCCGATGCGCCCGCTCGGTCAGGGCCGCGGGGTGCAGGGCGCGCAGGGCGAGCACCCCGCGCATCGCGGGCAGCAGGTCGGCACGGCCCAGGCCGTCGCCGACCTGCTCCTCCAGGTGCTTCATCAGGTCCAGGGGATAGCGGCGGTGCGCCAGGAACAGGCCGAGCACGAACGCCCGGAAGGCCGTGTGCAGCCGGTCGATGGCGGCGAAGCCGAGGCCGCGCGCCGCCTGATCCTCGAGCGCGGCGCAGTGGCTGGCGAATTCGCCGGCCAGCCGGCGCAGCCGCTGCCGGCGCAGCCCCTCGTCGTAAAAGGGCAGGTAGCGGGCGCCGAGGCGCCCGCGCAGGCCGTCGCGGTCCAGCAGCGGCCGTGCGTTGACGTAGAGCGCCGCGACCTCCAGCTCGAAGGGGTCATCCAGCACCGAGCCGGACGCGCGCGGCGCAAGCTTCCCATCCGTCATCCAGATGTGGGCCGGCAGGCCGCCAAAGTCCAGCGCGACCCCGTCGGGCTCGGCCTCCACCCCCGTGGCGCCGAGCGCGGCATAATCGCGCGGGCGCGTGGCGAACGCGGCCAGGCGGTCCGCCGGCACGAGCAGCAGCAGGTCGACGTCGGATGCCGGGCCGCCCCGGCCGCGCGCCAGCGAGCCGCCCAGCAGGATCGCGCTGACGTCGTCTTCGGCGCCGAACAGGTCGCGGAGGGCGCTCACCAGCGCCGCGTGGCGGGGTGTGGGGAAGGTCGGCTCGTCCACGCGCTCCATCATGGCGGACCGCTCGTGGCCACACAAGTATACTGGTGGTACGATCCAGCTACGAGAGGGGTGGCGCGGTGAAGCGGCTGCGGATCCTGGTGGCGGCGGCACTCGTCGGTGGCGGTCTCCTCCTGGCGGCATGCGGCAGCACCCCGCCACCCACTCACGCATCCAGCGGTGGGGCCAAGCCCAGCGGCACGACGACCTCTCCGACCGCGAAGCCGACGACCAAGACCACCTCGGCATGGGGCTAGGCTGAAGCGCAGCGCCTGGCTCGCCGCGGGGTTCGCGGTCGCCGCGACCGGCGGGCCGCTCGCCATCGCGTTCCTGTACCTGCCAAGCTATGTGGGCGTCCCGCCCGCCGACCTGCCGCTCGCGACCTTGGTCGGCGGGCTCGTGCTGGCCGCGCCCCTGTTCATCTGGTGCCGCTACGCGGGGAGCGTGGCCAGCGCGGGCGGGCTTTCCGCCTTCGCCGCCTCGGCCGGCGGGCCACGCCTCGGTCGCCTGCAGGCCGCCCTCTGGACCGTCAGCTACCTCCTCTACCTGCCCTACACGATCACGTACATCGTCTACTACCTGCTGCCCGCCCTCCTGCCCGTACCGCCAAGCGCCCTCGCCGCCCTGGAGGTCGCGCTGCCGGTCGCGCTGAGCCTCGCGATCCTCCGGGCCGAGCGCGGGGTGCTGCAGGGGCTGGCCGTCTCCGCGGCCCTGCAGGTGGCCGCCGTCCTGGCGCTCGCCGCCCTGGGCCTTGCCCGCGCGGGCTGGCCGGCCCCGCCGCCGGTGGCCCTCACGGCGCAGCTCGCGGGTGGCGCGCAGGTCTCCTTCTTCTTCATCTGCCTCAGCCTGGTCGTCTACCTCGGCGGCGAGGTGTCCCCGCACGCCATGCCGCGGATCCTCGCTGGCGCCGCCGCCCTCGTCCTCGCCCTGACCCTGCTGGTCAGCCCGGTGGTGGCCCGCGCGCCGGCGACCGGCCTGCCCGGTGTGAGCCTGGTCCGGGCGCTCGGCCTGCCCGCGGCCGCGGCCACCGGCCTGGGCCTTTTGACCCTGGTCAGCATCGGCGGCCTGATCGCAGCGGAGTTCATCGCCCTGGTCCGCCTGGCCGGCCACACGCTGGGCCTGGCCCGTCCGCGGGCGGCAGCCCTGATCGCCGGGCTGTTCGTGGTCGGCGACGCCGTCAGCCTGCTTGGCCCCCAAGCCTTCTACCGCCTGACCCTCGCCCCTTCCCTGGTCGCCCTCTACGCCGCCCAGCTGCCTGTCTTCGCCGCATACCCATTCTTTGTGCGCACGCGCAGGCGCGTGCGCATCACGGACTTCCTCATCGCGGCCGCCGCCTGTCTCTGGGCCCTCTACGGTCTTTACGGAGCCGTCAGCCGCCTCGCTTGACGGGCAGTTGGCGCCCCGCATCTCCGGCTGCTTGACGTGCGGCGGTTCCGCAGCGGCGTCGTGGTGCTCGTGTATCGGCCGCAGGGTGGTGCGACGCGATGCCAAAGAACCCGTGCCTGGCCGAGCTTGAGCCCCTCATCGGTTCTTGGCGCATGGAGCTCCGCAATGCCGTATTTCTTTCCGCCCGGACGCCCGCGTGACCGGCTCCCTGGCGGTCGACTGGATCGAGCACGGCGCCGCCGTGGCCATGCGCAAGGGCGCCGGCGCGAGCCCTCGCGACGCGGTGTGGAGCGTCGGCCGCGACGGTGACGAGGCCATATTCCATGTCCACGACTCCGATGCCCGCGGTGTCTCCCGGATCTACGACATCAGCCTCAGCGGGCCGAACTGACGCAGGCGGCGGATGACCGACCGCCGCCAAGGCTTCGCCCCCGCCCGCGGCGAACTCTGCCAGCCATGGATGCCTACTGCGCCGTCGCCGTCGACCTGGCGGCCGCCGGCACCGACCGTCCCTTCCACTACCGCGTGCCGCCGGCCCTCGCGGGACGCCTTGACCGCGGCCAGCGCGTGCGCGTGCCGTTCGGTCCCCGCACCGTGGTCGGCTGGGTGCTGGGTGCGGTGGACCAGCCCGACCTGCCGGCGGCCGAGATCCGCGACGTGGCGGCCGTCGTCGATCCCGAGCCGCTGCTGACGCCCGAGCTGCTCGACCTCGGCCTCTGGCTGGCGGACCAGTACTGCTGCCTGCGGGCGCAGGCCCTGCGCGCCCTTGTGCCGGCGGACCTCCGCCACACCCGGGTGCGCCCTCTGGAGGAGGACCGCCTCTTTCCCGCCGACCCCGCCGCCGAGGGCCCACCCGCCTCCCGCCGGGCCCAGGTGCGTGCCTGGCAGGCGCTGCTCGAGGCACCCGGCCTCACCCGCACGGCCCTGGCCGAGCGCGCGGGGTGCGGCCCGGAGGCCGTCCGCGCCCTGCTGGCGGCCGGTCTGGCCGTCGCGCGCCCCATGGCCGTGCGCCGCGACCCCTTCGCGGACGTGGCCGCCGCCCTGCCGCCGGAGCCGGCGCCCGCATCGCCCACCCCCGCCCAGGCCGAGGCCCTGGCGGCCATCCTCCCCGCCGTGGGCGGGCCACGCCCCGAGGCCTTTCTGCTGCACGGCGTGACCGGCAGCGGCAAGACCGAGGTCTACCTGCGCGCCATCGCCGCCACCCTGGCCGCTGGCCGCCGCGCCATCTGCCTGGTGCCCGAGATCGCCCTGACCCCGCAGACGGCCGCCCGCTTCCGCGACCGCTTCGGCGAGGGCGTCGCCGTCCTGCACAGCGGCCTCGGCGAGGGCGAGCGCCACGACGAGTGGTGGCGCATCCGCCGCGGGCAGGTCGGCGTCGTGGTCGGCGCGCGCTCCGCCGTCTTCGCGCCCCTGCCCGACCTCGGCCTGATCGTCCTCGATGAGGAGCACGAGGGCACCTACAAGCAGGAGGAGGTTCCGCGCTACCACGCCCGCGAGGTCGCGCTGCACCGTGCCGCGGCCCTGGGCATCCCCGTGATCCTGGGCAGCGCCACGCCGGCGCTCGAGTCCAGCGCCGCCGCCGCGGCCGGCCGCCTGCGCCGCCTCACCCTGCCCGCCCGGGTCCTCGGCCGGTCCCTGCCGCCCGTGCGCGTGGTCGACATGCGCACCGAGATGGAGGCCGGCAACCGCTCCGTCCTGTCGCGCGACCTGCACCGGGCCCTGGGCGAGCGCCTCGCCCGCCGCGAGCAGGCCCTGCTCTTCCTGAATCGCCGCGGCTACGCGACCTTCGTCCTCTGCCGCAGCTGCGGCTACGTGGCCCGCTGCCCGCGCTGCGCCGTGTCCCTGGGCTACCACGCGACCGAGTCGCGCCTGCGTTGCCACTACTGTGGTTACTCGCGCCGCCCGCCCACGGTCTGCCCGCGCTGCGGCTCGCACTACATCCGCTACTTCGGCTCCGGCACCGAGCGGGTGGAGGCCGCCGTGCGCGAGGCCTTTCCCGAGGCCCGGCTCCTGCGCATGGACGTGGACACCACCGGCACCAAGGGCGCCCACGCCCGCATCTACGGCCAGTTCCGCCGCGGCGAGGCCGACGTGCTGATCGGCACGCAGATGGTGGCCAAGGGCTGGGACATCGCCGGCGTCACCCTCGTCGGCGTGGTCAGCGCGGACACGGCCCTCAACCTGCCGGACTTCCGCAGCGCCGAGCGCACCTTCCAGCTGCTCTGCCAGGTTTCCGGACGGGCCGGCCGGGGCGATCTGCCCGGCGAGGTCCTGATCCAGACCTACAACCCGGACCACCCCGCCATCCTCGCCGCGTGCCGCCAGGACAGCGACGCCTTCGCCGCCGCCGAGCTGGCCGCCCGCGCGGCCGCGGGCTGGCCGCCGGCCCAGCAGCTGGTGCGGCTGGTGGTCTCCGGTCCGGACGGCCCGGGGGTGGCGGCCCTGGCCCAGGCGGTCGCCCGTGGCCTCAGGGGCGAGCCGGGCGTGGAGGTGCTGGGCCCGAGCGAGGCCCCCCTGGCCCTGCTGCGCGGCCAGCACCGCTGGCACCTGGCCCTGCGGGGGGCGCGCGCCGAGGTCCTGCGCGAAGCCGCGGCCCATGCCCAGGAGCTGGCCGCCCGGGTGAAGGGCAAGGCCCGCCTGGCCGTCGACGTGGACCCGCAGTCCATGTTGTGAGGGGTCCCGATGAGGCGAGCTCCGGCCGCTTCGCGGCCGGAGCGAAGCTGGGTCGGGCCGCGCCAGGATGGCGCAAGCGGTGAGACCGCCTGCGCGCGGCCCCACCACGCCGGCCGGCGGCCCCCGGGCGCCTGAACCGGGGCCGGCACGCCCTTCACGCTGCGCACCCCTTCGTCCAGCACCCGCCACGGGGCAGCCGGTCGCGGTCCGGCCGCGGTCGACCCTGGAGCGAACGCGGCGATTGGGGCTGGGGCCGGCGACCGGCCATAGGATGCGACCAGGGTCCGGCTGCAAAGGCACAGTTCAGGGCGCGCCGCATGGCGCGCCCACCAACGTGGCTCCGAAGTGTGGGGCCCGCCATGGCGAGGCGGGCGCAACCGGGCCAAAATGTAAAGGGAGGGATACGCTTCGCCCGACGCACAGCCCGCCATCGGTGACTACGCCTTCATCAGCGACTGCCACGGCAGCGCGCTCGTGGGACGCGACGGCTCCATCGACTGGTGCTGCATGCCGCGCTTCGACTCGCCCAGCTGCTTCGGCCGCATCCTGGATGTCCAGCGCGGCGGCCACTGCGCCCTTGCGCCCAGCGTGCCGGCCACGGCGGCGCGCGAATACGTCGACGGCAGCCTCGTCCTCCGCACGACCTTCACGACGGCGGGAGGGCAGGCGCGGGTCACCGACGCGTTCGCCATGCGCGAGGGCGGCCGGCAGGACCCGCTGCGGCTGCTGATGCGCTTCGTCGACGGGCTGAGCGGCGAGGTGCCGTTCCGCCTGGACATCGTGCCACGCTTCGACTACGGCGACATCCTGCCGTGGCTGCGCGGCGGCGGCGGCGCCTACACGGCGGTGGGCGGCAGCAGCGGCCTGCTGATCGAGTGCGACCGGGAGCTGCAGCGGGAGAGCGCGCACGACCTGGCGGCGGACTTCACCGTCCGGGCGGGGGAGCGCATGCGCCTGCGGATGCGCTTTTTTCCGCCCGAGCAGCTGGACGATCTGGAGGCCTGGCGCATCGGGCCGACCGAAGCCGACGCCCTGCTGGAGCAGACGATGCAGTGGTGGCGGCAGTGGTCGTCGCGCGGGCGGGCGGACGGCCCCCACGCGCCGGCCATCCACCGCTCGGCCACGGTGCTGAAGGGGCTGAACTACGCGCCGACCGGGGCGATCGTCGCGGCGCCGACGACGTCGCTGCCGGAGGAGGTCGGCGGGCTGCGGAACTGGGACTACCGCTTCAGCTGGATCCGCGACTCGACCTTCACGGCGCGGTCCCTGGCCGAGATCGGCCACGACGGCGAGTCGGAGGGCTTCCGCCGCTTCATCCAGCGCAGCGCGGCCGGCTCGGCCCTGGACCTGCAGATCATGTACGGGGTCGGTGGCGAGCGGCGGCTGACGGAGGTGTCGCTGACCGCGCTGGACGGCTACCGCGGCTCGCGGCCGGTGCGGATCGGCAACGGGGCGGCGGACCAGCTCCAGCTCGACATGTACGGCGAACTGGTCATGCTCGCCTGGGAGGACCTCAGCCACGGCCACCCGCCGGCCGTGGACTACTGGCCCTTCCTCGTCAGCCTGGTGGACGCGGCGGCGGAGCGCGCCGACGAGCCGGACCGGGGCCTGTGGGAGATCCGCGGGGAGCCGCGGCACTTCGTGCACAGCAAGGCGATGTGCTGGGTGGCCCTGGACCGCGGGGTGGCGCTGGCGCGGGCCCTCGGCTGGCCGGCGCCGGTCGACCGCTGGGCGGCCCGGGCGGGCGGCATCCGCGCGGCCATCGAGACCCGCGGCTACGACACGGCGCGAGGGGTGTTCACGCAGGCGTTCGACCACCCGGCGCTCGACGCCGCCCTGCTGCTGCTGCCGATCTTCGGGTTCGTCGAGTACACGGATCCGCGCATGGTGCGGACGGCCGACGCCATCCGCGACGAGCTGGGGGCCGGGGGCAGGGGACTGGTGCGGCGCTACCTCCCCGAGACCGGGGTCGACGGGCTGCAGGGCGGCGAGGGCGCCTTCATCGCCTGCACGTTCTGGCTGGCCGAGTGCCTGGCGCGTCAGGGACGGCTGGCGGAGGCGCGCGCGACCTTCGACCGGGCGGCGGCCACGTGCAACGACCTCGGGCTGTTCGCGGAGGAGTGGGACGAGCGCGCGGGGACCATGGTGGGCAACTTCCCCCAGGGGCTGACCCACCTGTCACACATGGCGGCGGCCGT
This sequence comes from Bacillota bacterium, assembly GCA_021792015.1. Classification (GTDB taxonomy): domain Bacteria; phylum Bacillota; class Sulfobacillia; order RBS10-35; family JAJYVM01; genus JAJYVM01. The sequence continues at coordinate 19,631 of JAJYVM010000010.1, forward strand.
GGCCCTGGCCGAGGCGGAGGGCAAGGCGCCGGGGGGCGTCGCGGCGACCTGAGGCCCCGCTGACCCGCGCCACGGCGCTGGGTCCGAGACGGCAAATCCTTCAGCGCCGGTCCGGTGAGGTGCGTGTTCGGCCGCACCGCCGGCCCGGTGCCGAAGGGTTCCGCCCGCGATCGACGATCGCGGGACAGACGGCCGTGTCCCGCCCCGGCGTTCGTCCAGCAGCACACCCAGCCGGGCCATCCGGCGCAGACCCGCATCCGGCGCAGCTGGCGCGCCGCCTGTCGCGAGTCGCCAGGCGGCGGTGACCACACGGCGCGGTTCGGCCGAGCGCATTCCGCCCGCCGGCGCGGTGCCTGGCGCGCGCTTGCCTCCACGCCGTAGAATGAGGGTCGCACCGGCCACCGCGCGGAGGCACGGCGGCGGCCATGTGGGAGGCTGCGAAGTCGGGGTGGACCAGGAGACGCTGCGCGCCCGCCGACAGCGGGCGGAGGAGATCGGCGCCCCAAAGCTGCGGATCGTCTGCGTCGAGGACCGGGACGCGGACGTCCTGCGCAAAAAGGCCAAGCCGGTTCGGCACGTGAACCGTCACATCCGCCAGCTGCTCGACAGCCTGGCCGTGACCATGTATGCGGCGGACGGCGTCGGACTGGCCGCGCCGCAGGTCGGCATCAGCCAGCGGCTGCTGGTGGTCGACGCCGGCGATGCCCACGGGCTGATCGAGCTGGTGAACCCCGAGGTCGTGGAGGGCAACGGCGAGCAGACGGCCATGGAGGGCTGCCTCTCCATCCCGGGTTACACCGGCGAGGTCACCCGCGCCGAGAAGGTGCGGGTGCGGGGGCTCGACCGCGACGGCCGCGAGCGCTGGGTCGACGGCGAGGGCTACCTGGCCCGCGCCCTGCTGCATGAGATCGACCACCTGGACGGGGTGCTGTTCACCGACCGCGCCACCCGCGTCGTCGAGGTGGCGCCGGAGACGCGGCTGCGCGTGGCCTACTTCGGCACCCCCGGCTTCGCCGCCGTGGCCATGCGCGAGCTCCTGGAGGCCGACGTCGAGCCGGTCGTCATCGTGACGCGACCGGATGCGCCGACCGGGCGGGGGCTGGAGGTGCAGCCCTCCCCTGTGCACGAGGTGGCCAAGGCGGCCGGCATCCCGGTCCTGACGCCCGCGCGGCCGCGGGGACGCGCCTTCCTCGACGAGCTGGCCGCGTTCGACCTGGATGCGATCGTCCTGGTCGCCTACGGGCAGATCCTGCCCGACGAGGTGCTGGCGCTGCCGCGCCTGGGCGCCATCAACCTCCATCCGTCGCTGCTGCCGCGCTGGCGCGGGGCGGCGCCCGTGCAGCGGGCGCTGATGGCGGGCGATGCCGTGACGGGCGTCACGACGATGCGCATGGCGGCGGAGCTCGACGCGGGCGACATCCTGCTGCAGGGCGAGCTCGCCATCGACCCCGAGGACGACGCCGGCTCGCTGAGCGTCAAGCTCGCCCACGCCGGCGGCGCCCTGATCGTGGAGACCCTGCGCCAGCTGGCGCGCGGCGAAGCCCGCCCGCGCCCGCAGGACAGCGCCGGCGCCACCTATGCGGCCAAATTGACGCCGGAGGATGAGGCGCTGCTGTGGCAGCGCCCGTCCCGGCTTGTGCTCGGTCAGATTCGCGCCCTGTCCCCCCGGCCGGGTGCGCGGACCACGATCCACGGCGAGCTCGTGAAGGTGCTGC
>JAJYVM010000388.1 GCA_021792015.1 Bacillota bacterium
ACGCCCTGATCAAGGCTGAAGAGAACACGGTCAACCAGAGCCAGCGGCTTCAGGACTTCTACCAGATCGAGCAGATCGTGCACACGGCGGCGCTGGACGTCCCGCTGTACCAGACCGACGACCTCTGGGCGGTCAGCAACCAGGTCAAGGGCTTCGTGCCGCCGCCCGACGAGCAGGTGCGGCTGCAGGAGCTGTCCTGGGCGTCGCAGTAGAACCGGTGCGTGGGGGTGGGCGCCAAGCCCGCCCCCACGTGCACCGTTGAGGTGGCTTGCGGTTGGGCAGGTATCTCTTCCAGCGCCTCATCGCCACGATCGTCGTCCTGCTGGGGATCTCGCTGATCGTCTTCTTCGTGATCCGCATCACGGGCAATCCGGTGGAAGCCATGCTGGCCGGGACGGAGCCGACCAAGCAGGCCATCGCCGCCCTGACGCACGCCATGGGCCTGGATAAGCCCCTGCCGGAGCAGTACTGGATCTTCCTCAGCAACCTGCTGCACGGCAACTTCGGGCGGTCCCTCTACAGCGGCCAGTCGGTCTTCAACCTCGTGCGGACGCGCTTCGTCGCCACGGCCATGCTGGCCGTGGCGGGGCTGCTGATCGGCATCGTCATCTCCGTGCCGCTCGGGGTGCTGGCGGCGCTGCACAAGGGCAGCGCCACGGACGTCGGCGTGCGCGCGCTGAGCCTGCTCGGCATCTCCTTCCCCAGCTTCTGGCTGGGGATCATGCTGGTGCTGATCTTCGCCGTGAAGATCCATGTGCTGCCGGTGGCCGGCTACAGCTCGTGGAAGAGCATCATCCTGCCCGCCGTCACGCTGGGGGCCGGGCAGGCAGGCATCATGACCGGCCTCATCCGATCCAACATGATCGACGTGCTGGGCGAGCAGTACATCCAGACGGCGCGGGCCAAGGGCCTGCGGGGCGTCGCCGTCGTGTACCTGCACGGGCTGCGCAACGCCATGCTGCCGGTGGTGACCTACCTCGGCCTGTCGCTCGGAACCCTGCTCGGCGGCGTCGTCATCATCGAGCAGGTCTTCGCGTGGCCGGGGATCGGGCAGCTGATGATCACGGCCATCGACCAGCGCGACTACCCCGTCGTGCAGGGCGGGGCCGTCATCCTGGCCCTGTTCATCGTGCTGAGCAACCTCGCGGTCGATCTCTGCTACACGCTGATCGATCCGCGCATCAAGATCAGCAGCTAGGGGCGATCGCGCTTGTTCCGCCACGCCAGCCTCGTCGTCGGCGGCATCCTGGTCCTGGCCGTCATCGTGTGCGCCATCTTCGCGCCGCAGCTGGCCCCATACAGTCCGTATGTCGGAAACCTCGCCTACCGGCTCGACCCGCCGACCTGGATGGCCGGCAGCTCGCACCTGCACTTCCTCGGCGCCGACGAGGTCGGCCGCGACGAGCTCAGCCGCATCATTTACGGCTCGCGCATCTCGTTGCTCGTCGGCTTCAGCGCGACGGCCCTGGCCTGCCTGATCGGCACGACGCTCGGCATGCTGGCCGCCTACTACGGCGGCTTCGTGGAGACGGTCGTGATGCGCCTGGTCGACCTGGTGCTGGCCTTCCCCTTCATCCTGCTGGCCATCATGATCGTGGCGATCCTCGGGCCCGGCCTCGGCAAGATCATCTTCGTGCTGGCGGTGACCCAGTGGGCCGGTTTCGCCCGCATCGTGCGCGGCGAGACGCTGAGCATGAAGGAGCGCGAGTTCGTGGAGGCGGCCCGCGCCCTGGGCCTGCGCGGCGTCCGCATCATGCTCAAGCACATCCTGCCGAACATCGCCTCGTCGATCATCGTGCTCTTCACCATCGCCGTCGCCGTCAACATCCTGGCCGAGTCGGCCCTCAGCTACCTGGGTCTGGGCGTCAGCCCGCAGATCCCGACCTGGGGCGGGATGCTGGCCGCCGGCCAGCTCTACATCACCACGTCGTGGTGGGTGGCCACCTTCCCCGGCATCGCCATCATGCTGACCGTGATGGGCTTCAACCTCGTCGGCGACTGGCTGCGCGACCGGATCGACCCGAAGTACCGGGTGTAGGGGCCGCGAGCGGATGCGAGCGGCCATGCGCGCCCCGCGCTTGCTCCGGCGCACCGCCGGCGGGCGGCGGCGTTTGCCATGGGCGCGGCGACCCATCGCTTCTATCGTAGAGCGTAGCGATCCCCGACTCCCCCTCGAAAAGGAGGGCGTGCATGCGCGCACGGGTGCCGGCGCCGGCGGATGGCGGCTGACCTCAGGCGGTACGGCCGGCGCGCAGCCGCGTCCGTTCGCCCGTTAGCCGTGCGGCCCCTGCTGCGCCGCGCCCGTGCGCCCGCCCTTGCCCTGGTGGTGGTCGCAGCCGCCATCTGCCTGTCGTGGTCGAGCGCCACCGGGCCGGTCCTGACGGCGCTCGTGCCCCTGCCCCACGCCGCCGTGCGCGCCCAGTCCGCCCTCGCCACCATGCAGACCGCGTACTACCTGGCGCCTGTCCAGGCCTATGCCGCCGCGCCTGGCGCCGGACAGCCCGGCAATCTCTGGAGCGATAGCTGGGCCCTGGCCGCGCTGGAGGACGTCGCGGCCCTGCCCGGCGGATCGGTCTACCTGCCGCAGGTGCGCGCGGCGGCCGACGGCCTGCAGGCATACTGGGACGCGGCGGCGCAGCCCCCCGCGTACGGGCCCGTCGCCCATGCCGGACCGGGCATCGTCAAATATTACGACGACAACGCCTGGGCCGGCCTCGACCTCGTCGCGGCCTACCGCCTGACCGGCGACGCCACCTACCTCCGGCGGGCCATGGCCGTCATGCGCTACGCGGAGACGGGCTGGGATCCCTCTGGCGGCGGCCTCTGGTGGAGCGACCAGCACCAGTACCGCAGCACCGCCACCAACGCCGCGACGGCGGAGCTGGCCGCACAGCTGTACCGGACCACGGGCGATCGCGCCGATCTCGCATGGGCGGAGCGCATCTACGCGTGGGAGCGGCGGAACCTCGTGACGCCGGCCGGCCGCGTGGAGGACGGCGTGCCGGGCGGTGATGCGCAGTGGACCTACAACTATGGGAGCGTCATCGCCGCCGGCGTCTCCCTGTATCACGCCACGGGCCGCCGCAGCTACCTCGTCGATGCGGAGTCGGTCGCCGACTACGCCCTGCGCCACCTGCGCCAGCCGGGCGGGGCGTGGCTGCCGCCGGCGAGCTTCGACGGGGTGCTGGCCGACGGGATCCTCGCGCTGTGGCGGGTCGACCGGCAGCCGGCGCTGGCCGCGGCCCTCACGCGCAATGCGAACCTCGCCTGGTCCGCCGCCCGGGGCGGCGCCGGCCTCTTCGGCGATGACTTCAACGGCCCGCCGCCCGGGTCAGGCGCGCCGCTGCTGGCGGACACCGGCGCCGTGCGCGCGCTGGCGGCAGCGGCCGCCATGGCCAGCGGCGGCACGCCGCCGTCGCCGTCTGCGTGATCGCCCGCGATCGGCTCCCCAGGCAGGCTCTCCCCGAACCGCGTCCGGACAACGTCACCGGCCGCCGCCGGTGCCCGCCCCCCGGGCGCCGCGGCCGCCACACCCCCCCGCCGTCGCTGCGTCCGCCCGCAGCGCGGGGGATCCAGGGCGAGCGCGCAGGCGCTCGTTCCGCGAAGGATCCCCTACCCCTGGCCCTGCAGCACCAGCGCCAGCACCTTGGCCGCCTGGGCACGGGTCGCCGCCGCCAGCGGCTCGAAGCTGCCGTCCGGGAAGCCGTTCAGGTACCCGGCCGCCACCGCCGCCTCGACCCCCGCGACGGCCGCTGGCGCGATCTCCGCGTCGTCGGTGAAGTGCAGCGCCACGCTCCGGGTCAGGTGCAGGGCCCGGGCCAGCAGCAAAGCCATGTCCTCCCGGCTCAGGGGCGCGTTCGGACCGAACACCGTCGGCGTCAGCCCCTGGACGATCCCCGCCCGCACCGCGGCCGCCACATACGGAGCGAACCACTCGCCG
>JAJYVM010000389.1 GCA_021792015.1 Bacillota bacterium
CCACGGCCATCCACGGGCAGCGCGCCCTCCCCGCACGCCGCGGGGTCCCCGCCTGCAACCTCGCTCGCCAGATCGGCTTCATCGGCTGCTGCCCGCTCATCAGCGCTCGCCGCACCGTCCGCCCGCACGCCGTCATCCGCGTACGCAGCGTCATCCGCGCCCCCGGCGCCACCCACGCATGCGCCGCCCTGCGCATCAACGCCTGCGCTGTCGGCCGCGCCGCCGTCGCCGTCGCCGTCGCCGTCGCCGTAGGACTTGTACTCCACCAGCATCGCAGCGACGAGGGCACCTCCACCCCCGGGCCCGCCGCCGGCGCGGCCCGCATGGCCCTCCGGCCCCTCGCTGTCGCGATCCTCCGCGTCGCAGGCGCCCTCTGCGGTCGCCTCTTCGGTTGCCCGCGCGTCAATGGCGCCCGCACCCTCGGCCTCGGCGCCGCCGCCCGCCTCTTCCGGGCGGTCCCACGCCTCAACGCCCTGCCACGGTGCGGATGCTTCCTCGGAGGCGTCGAGCATCGCGCCCTCACGCTGCGCCGCCAGCCGGGGTGCCAGCCCCCCGGCCCGCTGCCAGTACTCCACCAGCGCCATCGCCAGCGACAGCGGGCTGGCGGGTGGTCGCTGCCCGCTGGTGGCGGCCCGGTTGGCCCGGCCAGCCCCATCGGCCCGGCCGGCCAGCCCGCCCCGGTACTCCGCCCGCGCCCCCTGCCGCATCGGCTCGGCGCCGTCGTCCGCCTCAACCGGCTGCCACGGGTCGCTCCCGCCGCCCGCCAGCACATCCGCTTCGGCCAGCGCCGCGTAGGGCGATGCACCCTCGCGCTCCTGGTCCTCCGCCTCCCATTCAGCGGCGGCCGGCAGCTCCGCCTCCGGAGGCGGCCCCGCTTCCCCCGCGGGCGCCTCGTCCGCCACGTCGGCCTCGGGGGTTCCCGTCGCGGCGAGGCTCAGTTCGCCACCCTCGCTCCCCTGCTCCGACGCTGGCTCCGTCCCAGGCCCCTCACCGGGCACGGTCTCGGACCGCGCCGGCACGGTCTCGTTGGGCGCGTCGGCCACTTGGCCGCCGCGTTCCGCGCCGCTCGCGGCCGCCGCCCCGCTGTTGCGCGCTTCGGCCGATCCCGCCTGCCCGCTCGCCGCCGCCCGGTCGCCGCGGGCCGCCGCGCCGTTCCCTGCCCCAGCATCACCACCGGACCCCGCCGGCTGATGGCGCTCGGCCGCGGCGGTGTCGGGCTGCGGCCGCCAGGCGTCCCTGCCGTCAGCCTCCGCGCCAACCCGCGCAGCATCCCCTCCGGCCGCCGGGTGCGGCCAGTGCCCCTGCACCGCATCGCCGCCTTCGGCACCCGTGGCCGCCGGCAGCTCCGCCTCCGGCCCGCCCGGCCGCTCCCAGCCGTCCTGGTCCTCGCGGCGGGCGAGCTCCGCCAAAGCCCGCGCATGCGCCCAGGCGCCCTGCACGGCCTCGGCCCCGCCGCCCCACCCGGCGCTGAGACCGGCGGACCCGGCGTCCTCGCCCCAGAGCCTGCGCATGCCGGCCACCACGCACTCGGCGACGTGGTCCGGCGGGAGCTGCCGCGGCACCTCGATGCGCAGCACGCTGCCGCTTCGCGCGCCGTCGGCGCCGCGCCGGTCGCGGATGGCCGGAACGTACATGGGCAGCACCCGCCAGCCGGCGCCGCCGCCAAGGACGCGCGCCGTCTCGCGCAGGCCGGGTGCGGATCCCTCCTGGTAGCGAATGCGTGCCGACGTGGAGGATGGGAACAGGGCGACGACCAGGTCCTCCCCGCCCTGCTCGTGGTCGATGATGACGGCGATCCCGCCCGACGACAGCCTGGCGGCCAGCCGCTCGCCGACCTGCGGCAGCTCGCCCCGGTACACCGCCACCCTCCGCTTGGTCACCCCACGGCCCCCGTTTCGGAGGTCATGCTACGGAAGTGCGGGGCAACGGGTGCGTGGGAGGGTGGGCTCGCGCGCGCCGGCCGCGGCCCCTACCGGCCCGTGTGGCCGAAGCCCCCCGCGCCGCGCCCGGTCTCCGGCAGCTCCGCCACCGGCCGCCACATCGCGCGCGCCACGGGCGCCACCACCATCTGGGCGATCCGCTCGCCCCGTTCGATCCGGACCCGCTCCTGCCCGAGGTTGACCAGGAGCACGTGCACCTCGCCCCGGTAGTCGCTGTCGATGGTGCCGGGGCTGTTGAGCGTGGTGAGACCGTGGCGCAGCGCCAACCCGCTGCGCGGCCGGATCTGGGCCTCAAAGCCGGGGGGCAGCGCCACCGCAAAGCCCGTCGGCAGCAATGCGCGCTCCCCTGGCGCCAGCTCGACCGTGGAGGTCACGGCCGCCGCCAGGTCGCAGCCCGCGGCCCCCGCGCTCATGTAGGAAGGGTAGTCCAGGCCCTCCCCGCTCGGCAGACGGCGGATGGCCACCGTCACCTGATGCTGGGTGTAGGGATCCCGCGGCCCGTCGGGCCAGCCCTGCTCCATCACGACGCACCCTCCACACTGCCGCCGCCGTGGCCGCCGGCACCGGACCCCGGCCCTGCCACGCGCGAGGCGGCCGGCCTCATCCCTCGGCATCCGGCAGGTCCACCTCGCCCGCGCCCGCCGTCGGCGCATCGTCCAGCGCCCGCGCCGCGCCCCCGCCCCAGACCGACCGCAGGGCCGCGCCCGGCCCCACCCCGGCCACGGTCCAGCCGTCCGGGTCGCCCAGCGCCGCCGCCGCCGCGTTGAGGTCGGCGACCTCCAGCCCCTCCAGGTGGGCAAGCACCGCCTCCGGCGCCTCGACGGGCTGGCCCAGCACCAGCGCGCGCCCCAGCCGGCTCATCCGGTGCGAGGTGCCCTCCAGCCCGAGCCAGAACCCGCGCCGGACCTGCGCCTTCTGCCGCGCCAGCTCATCCTCGCGCACGCCGTCCGCCCGCAGCCGCCGCACCTCGGTCATGGCCAGGTCCACGGCCTCCGCCACGGCATCCGGCCCCGCCGCCAGGTACACGGCGAAGGTCCCGCAATCCGAGCAGGCGGCGTGGAATGCCCCCACGTCGTACACCAGCCCGCGGTCTTCGCGAATGCTTTGGAACAGGCGCGAGCTGGTCCCGCCCCCCAGGAGGTTGCTGGCCAGCAGCGTCGGCCAGTACGCATCCGCCCCCAGCCCCGGCGCCCCGCAGCCGATGCAGACCTGCACCTGCTCGATGCGCTTGGGCCGCAGCCGCCGCACCGCGTGCACCCGCGGCGGCCGCCTTCCCGCCGGCCCCGCGCCCGCCGCCTCCCCAGCCGCCTCCCCCGCCGATCCCGCGCCCGGCAGCCAGCCCAGGCGGCGCTCGGCTTCCCGCAGCACGGTATCGGGGTCGATCCGCCCCGCCACCGCCAGCACCATGCGCGGCCCCACGTAGTGCGCCGCGTGAAAGCGCCGCAGGTCCTCGGGCTCGAGCTGGCGGATGCTCGCCACCCGCCCCGCCACCGGCCGCCCCAGGGCGTGCCGGCCCCAAAGGCTCTCGAAGAAGAGGTCCTGCACCAGGTCCTCCGGCGTGTCCTCGACCAGCCGCAGCTCGTCCAGGATCACCTGCCGCTCCTTGGCGAAGTCCTCCTCCGCCAGCCGCGGCCGGCAGACCATGTCGGTCAGCACGTCCAGCGCCTCGGCGAACTGCTCGTCCAGCACCTTGTCGTAAAAGCACGTGTATTCGCGCGTCGTGTAGGCGTTCAGGTTGCCGCCCGCCGCGTCGGCGAACTCGGCGATCTCGCGCGCCGACCGCCGCTCGGAGCCCTTGAAGACCAGGTGCTCGAGAAAGTGCGCTGCCCCGGCCAGCCGAGGCAGCTCGTCCCGGCTGCCGACACTCACCCACAGCCCGAGGGCGACCGACCGCACGTCGGCGATCGGCTCGCAGATCACCCGCAGCCCATTGGACAGCTCCGCCGCTACGACAGCCACGCCGATCCCCCCGCCGCCCATCTGGCAGCGGCCGCC
>JAJYVM010000390.1 GCA_021792015.1 Bacillota bacterium
ACGGGCTGGTCGGCAGTCCCCGCACGTTCACCCTGGCCGAGCTGCGGGCCATGCCCTCCACCATCGGGGTCTACACGTGGCAGTGCGTCACGGGCTGGCTCGTGCCCAACGTCCAGTGGGAGGGCATCGATCTCAACACGCTGCTGAACGCGTGCGGCGGCGCCCGCGGCAACTACCTGACCTTTCACTCCGCCGACGGGGTCTACATCGACAGCCTCAGCCTGTCGCAGGCCACCGACGGGACGACGATGCTCGGCTACACCATGAACGAGGCGCCGCTGCCGCGAAAGCACGGCGGGCCCCTGCGGCTGGTCGTGCCGGCGATGTACGGGTACAAGTCGGTGAAGTGGGTGACCCGGATCGAGGTCGCCCACACGCAGGCCATCGGCTACTGGGAGCAGCGGGGCTACGCCGTCAACGCCTACCTGCCCGCCGGCGCCCAGCCCGGCGCCGGCGATGTCCGCGCCTGAGGTGTGGTGGGAGCGCTTCTACGACGACCTCGGCCCGGCGGTCGACCGGATTTTCGCCAGCCAGCACGGCCTGACGGAGAGCGAGGTCGACTTCGCGGTCAGGATGCTGGGGCTCCGCCCGCCGGCGCTGGTGCTGGACCTGGCCTGCGGGACCGGACGCCACAGCCTCAGCTTCGCGCGGCGGGGCTTTGCCGTCGTCGGGGTCGACCGCTCGCGGGCGCAGCTCGACGCCGCGCGGGCCAAGGCCGAGGCGGCACGCCTCGACATCACCTGGGTGGAGGCCGACCTGCGGCAACTGCCCGCACTGCCCCCCGCGGACGCGGCCATCTGCTTCTTCAACTCGTGGGGCTACTTCCCCGACGACCGCGACAACCTGAGGGTGCTGGCGCAGGCGCGGGCGCGGCTGGGTCCCGGCGGGGGCCTGCTCCTCGACACGTTGCACGCCGACTGGCTGGCCCAGCGGACAGGCCGCGCGCGGGCCTATGTGACCGGCGGAGCGGGCGTGAGCGAGGACCTGGCCTACGACGCGACCCGGCACCTGCTGCACGCGCGGTGGCGCGTGCGGCTCGACGGGCGCCTGCTCGGCACCTACATCATCCACCAGCGGCTCTACAGGCCGCCGGAGATCCGGCTGCTGCTGCAGCAGGCCGGCTTCCGCGTCGCCGGGGTCTACGGCGACCTCGAGGGCGGGCGCACACGGCCCTGGTCGCCGCGCGCCATCTGGGTCGCGGCGGCCGTGCCGGTCCGGGCCCGGCCAAACCCCGCGTGACCAGCCCGGGAACGTTCGGGACGGCCGCCGCCGACCGGCGGCGGCCACCAAACCGGTGCTTTTTGCGCCCAAGGGGCCGCATGGGGAACACGGGGGCCGGGGTGCGCGTGCTAGGCCTCCGCCCGGACGCGGTAGGCGCCGTCGGGATCGCGCACGGCACGATGCAGGCGAACGCCGCCGGCGCGCAGGACCTCGGCGGAATTCGGGTCGGGGTACGTCGACAGGTAGATCACACTGACGATGCCGGCCTGCACGGCGGCCTTGGCGCAGGCGACGCACGGGAACGACGTGGTGACCAGCGTGCAGCCGGCGCTGGAGACGCCCGTCACGGCGCACTGGAGGATCGCATTGAGCTCGGCGTGGACCGCGCGCACGCAGTGGCCGTCCACGACCAGGCAGCCGGCGTCGCTGCAGTGCGGCGCGCCGCGAACGGCGCCGTTGTAGCCGGTCGCGATGACGCGGTTGCTGTGGACCAGGACGGCGCCGACCTGGCGGCGCGGGCAGGTCGAGCGGGTGGCGGCCAGCTCGGCCATGGCGATGAAGTACTCGTCCCAGGTGGGCCGGCGGCCCTCGGGCAGGGACGGGGCGGCGACCGCCGGGGTGGGGGCGGGTGCTGGCGCGGCCGGCGGCGCGGGCGCCGGGTCCGGGCCGGCGGGGGGCCTTGGCGACTCGATGGCAGGCGCGGCCGCCGCGGGTGGAAGCGGGTCGCCGGATCCGACGCCGGACGACCTGCCGGCACGCGGCGACATGGGCCCTTGGGCGGCGCCGCGGGATGCGGGGGCAGGGGATCGGGACGGCCGCGAGGGTCGGGAGCCCCCCATGTGCGCACTCCTTTCGCAGGAAACCCGATCCCGTACCAGGAAGCTTCCGAAGCAGGTCAGGTGGCAGAGGGAGGTCGTCGCCGTGAACGGCTACCGTTTGCTCGTGCCGGCGATCTGGCTCTGGTTTCACGCCGATGATGCCGCTTGGGCGGCCGTCGAGCAAGCCCTGGCCGGGGCCGGCATCCGCATGTTCAGGGCGGACGGCGTGGCCGCCTACGAGGGCCAGGGCTTCGCGGTCGAATACCGGGCGGAGCACCAGCGGCTCTCGGTCGAGATGACGCACGAGGCGGGACCCGATGCCGTGGTGGTCCTGGGGGCCGTGGCCGATGCGGCGGGCGAGCCGGATATGGAGACCGGGAACTGTTGGCTGTGGTCACCGGCGCCGTTCGCCATCCGCGGGGCGCGGGCCGAGGCGGCGCAGCGGCTGATCCGGGCGGCGCGGTGGGTGCTTGGGCGCGATCGCACGCAGGCCGCGCTCACCCTGCTGACGGCCGAGGTGACGGACCTGCCGGCCGGGGTGTCGCTGACGCTGCACCTCGGCAGCAAGGTGCGCCTGGAGCTGCATGTGCCGGAGCACGACGTCGAGGCGTCCTGGCCGATGTTCCAGCGCCTCATCGCGAGCCTTGGCAGCCCCGACCACCTGGCCCACGTCACCGTGGCGGCGTAGGCGGCGGCGGCGGGAGCGGCCGGGCCGGACGGGCGGCAGGGGGCCGGCGCGGTCGGCTGGCGGCGGGGACGGCACGGGCTCTGGGGCGCGGCACAGGCTGCCAGCGCGCCGAAACAGGCGGCAGGCGGCCGGGACGGGCGGCCCTCGCTTGGCGGCGCGGCGCCGGCCTCGGGAGGCGCTGACGCAATGGGCCACCGGGCACCGGCGGCCTCCGGCAGACTCCAGCCGCAAGCCGGCAGCAGCCTGTGGCGACGGACGCGATACCCCCCTTAACGGAAGGCGGTCGTCGAGGGGATGCTCCCCGACGACCGCCATAGGCTCTACCCCGGCGGGATTCGAACCCGCGATCCGGACCCCAGCGGTTCCGGATCCCACCCAGCAGGGCGTTTCATACCACCTGTACCATGGGCATGGGAATGTTGACAATTGGGACATTCTCCGGGCGTCACAACTTCCCCGTCACGGCCACCGCGATCAGGCCGACCACGAGGGCGAGCACCGTGCTCGAAAGCGTGACGCGCATGGCCTGGCCGCGGCGGCGCCCCAGCAGCGGAAAGATCGAGTCGCCGTGCTGGCTGACGCTGTTGGCGAGGATGGCGGGGAAGGGCAGGCTGCCGGCCGTGAACAGGCGCGCGAGGAAGATCTGGGGCCCGCAGCCGGGGATCATGCCCACGATAATCGCGATCAGGGTCACGGGCAGGACGGCTCCGTCCATCCAGACCTTCACCTGCGGGCCCCAGATGTGCTGCACGGCGTAGAAGGCAAGGTCGGCGACCGCGACCCAGAGCGTGATCTCCGAGGCGTCCTTGACGGCCGTGCGGATGGCCGTATAGACGACCTCCGCCCCGCGGCGGATCCTCCCGGTCGCGGCGACCTCGACGGCGGCTGCGGGGGGCGGATCCTCGCCACCGCCTCCAGCCACGGCGGCGGCAGCAACGACCACCTCGGCCTCCGCCGAAGCGTGGCCCAGGACCCACCCGCGCTGGACACCGATGCTGGCCACAACCGCGAGCACCGCCAGGACCCCGGCGATGTCGCTCACGACGGCGCCGGCGGCGTTCGCCACAATTGCGGCCAGAACCGCCGCAACCACGGCAACCACCCAAGCGAGATAGAGGCGGGGCACCCCCGCCCCCTCCTCGCCCTCCTCGTCATCATCTGGCCCCTCCACGGCCGCCTCGCCGCCCACA
>JAJYVM010000391.1 GCA_021792015.1 Bacillota bacterium
GTCCTGATGGCCTTTGCCTTCTCGCTTGCCGTCGGCGTGCTGTTCGGCGCCTACCCGGCGGCGCGCGCGGCCGGCCTCGACCCCATCGAGGCCCTGCGCAAGGACTGAGCCGCGCGCGCAGCCGGCAAGCCGGTCGCATCCGTTCAGACCGCAGATGGCCAGCAGGTGAAGGATGCCAGCATGCGGCGCACGGGGCGAGCCTCCCGCGGCTCGCCGTCCGACCGCAGATCGATGGTGCCGGAAGGAGGTCACCGTGTCCGTGATGTAGAACGCATGTTCTCAAACCACGCTGAGGCGGTGGCCAACACGGCGGCCGACATTGCGCCCCAGTCACGCGACATCGTCTTCCGGCACCTTGCCACGCTGCTCGTCGGGCGGTCGCTGCGACCGCTTGGGATCAATGCGCTGCCTGCCATTGCCGTGCTTCCGACCGACCTGCCTGACGTATCGGTCCGGGCACGCGTTGTCGACTGCCTGCTGGCTCAGCCCGACGGCAGCCAGCTGCACCTGGAGTTTCAGAGCACGTTCGATCAGGGCGATCTCGCACGATTTCTCGTCTACGACGCCCACCTGTACGAGCGGCACGGCAGTCCGATCCGCACGGTTGTCACCTACACTGGAGGCGTGCGGGAGGCCCCGAGCTCGCTGAATGCGGGGTGCCTGCGCTATCAGGTCGCGAACTTGTATCTGAGCATGTTTGACGGGGACGCACGCCTTGCGGCGCTGAAGCGGCGGGCTGTGGCCGCAGGGCTCGATGCGGATGATGCGCTCGACGTGGCACTGCTGGTCCTCATGCGGCACAATGCGCGCAGGCCGTTTGAAGTGGCGCTGGAAGCGGCGCGCCTGACGGAGGCGCTTCCATCGGAAACAAGGCGCGATTGCCTGGCGGCAGTCCTCGGCTTCTCTGAGCGGTACCTGACTGAGCCGGAATTCGCGCGTGTGCTGGAGGTGGATGCGTTGGCGCGGCGGATGAGCGAGTTGATCGCGGAGGGCGAGGCCAAGGGCAGGGCGGAGGGCGAGGCCAAGGGCAAGGCGGAGGATGTCTTGCTCATTCTTGCCGAGCGATTCGGCGACTTGCCCCAGGACCTGGCGGAGCGGGTTCGCCACGAGCAGGACCTTGCCACCCTCACGCGGTGGATGGTGCTCGCCCTGCGGGCGGCTACCCTCACCGACTTTCGTTATGAAAGCGGGGGGTAGGGCCCAGGCGTCCGAGTCGCCGCTTCCTCGGCACCAGTTGGGGACGAAGGCGTGGGCGCGGCAGATAGGCGGGCAGATCGCTGCGGTTGCGGCCGCCGCCGCCGGTGGCCGGACGGACGTCGGAAGCCGTCAGCCTCCGGCGCAGGTCTGGGTTGACGGCCGGCGGCGCGATCGACCGAGGCCGCGGAACCAGGCCCGCCGCAGACCCGTGCACCAACCTCGAACCACGCTTCCGGCCGATCCGTATATCGCCCCCCCCCCGGCTGCCGAAGCGCGATCAGCGCCAAGCCGTCCACGGCCACGCCCAGGCCCAGTTGGCGGGCTGGCCGAGATGTTCCCCAGCTACTGCATCCTGCAGACGCTGCCGAAGCTGCGGATCGACCACGCCAACCTCAGCGTCCGCGCCCTCGCCGCACCGGCCACCATCGCCCGCCGCCTGGCGGTCCCCCCGCGGTCGCCGATCCCGGTGGTGAGCCGCGCGACGTATGGACCCGATGGCGAGTGTCAGGAATACGACACCTGGCACCTGCGCGCCGAGCTCTGCGAGCTGGCCCTGCGCATCGATGGGCCGGCGCCGATGAGCCGCACGATGCGGCCGCGGCGGACGGAAGATCGACCGTGCGGCGCCGATTGAGCCTCGCGGGTCAGGAGCCGAGGCGCTGATCGCGGCCGAAGCGGATTCGTGACGGCCCCCGCGTGGCGGGGGCCGTTCGGCGCCCGCGGGCAGCCACGTCGCGACGGGGGTGACGCTTGGGAAGGGCGGCGTCATGCATGTAGGTCATCGCGCGCCTCGCTGCGGATCCGGTGGCGGGTCGGATCGGATGGCCGGCCGTGAGGCCCGGGGCTGGAGCGGAGAAGTGGCGGGCCCCGGCCATCCGCGGCACCGCCGGGTGGCGCATCACCCAGCCCGTTGCCCGTTCGCCCGCGACGATCCATCGCCGCTGGCTCCCTGAGAGGCTCCCGCCCCGTCGGCGGTGAATCCGTATCCGGGAGGGTCGGAGGCACATGGGTGCGAGCCCCGCCGGGACCGCGGGCGATGCGGCGACAGCCGCCGCGTACCGGCTGAAGGTTGCGCTGGCGGAGATCCGACCGGAGATCTGGCGCCGGCTTGAAATCTCCGGCGCCATGAGCCTCAAGCAGCTCCATCTGGCCATCCAGGCCGCGATGGGCTGGCAGAACTACCACCTCTACAGCTTCGAGATCGACGGCATCGAGTACGGGGAGCCGGATCCCGAGCTCCCGTGTAAGCGCGCCGGTGCCGCCAGCATCGGCCAGGTCCTGCCGGCCGCGGGCGCCCGCTGCACCTATCTGTACGACTTCGGCGACGACTGGCGGCACACGATCACCGTCGAGACCGTCACGCCCGGCGGATCCCCGGAGCGCGTCACCTGCCTTGACGGCGGCCGCGCCTGCCCGCCCGAGGACTGCGGCGGCGCGTACGGCTATGTCCGCCTGCTCGAGGCGCTCGCTGACCCCCGTGACGAGGAGCACGACCAGATGGTCCAGTGGACCGGCGGCCACTTCGACCCCGACCGCTTCGATCCCGTCGAGGCCAACGCCCGCCTGGAGCGCGAGCCCAGCCTGAGGCCGAGGCGCCCGAAGGGACCGGGAGCAGGCAAGGGCAAGAGCCGGGCCGCCAAGGCCGAAACCGTGCCGCCGCCGTCCGGAGGCACGGCGGATTGGGTCGCCGGGCTGGTGGACCGCCTCACCACGCGGGCCGAGGCCAGGGGCCGATCCCATGGCCTGCTGGTCGTGCTGCGGGAGCGCTTCGGCGCGGTGCCCCGGGACGTTGCGGCACGGATCGGGGCCGAGGACGACCTGGACGTGCTCGCGCAGTGGACCGTCACGGCGCTGCGGGCGGCCTCCCTCGCCGACTTTGCGCGCGAGGTCGGCCCGTAGGCACGACGGCCTGTCAGACCGCCGTTCGCCCGGTCAGCCCAGCCCGATCCGCCGCAGGGGCGAGTACCGCTCATGCAGCCGCTGCAGGTCGGACCCCCACAGCCTGGCGTAGCGCTTCACCATGTCGAGATCGGAGTGGCCGAGGATCTGCTGCAGGCTGAGGGGGTCGCCGCCGTTGGCCAGATACATGCGGGCGAACGAATGGCGCAGCCGGTGGGGGGTCAGCTTGACCCCGGCGGCGGACCCGTAGCGCCGAAAGCGCTCCTCGACCGTGAAGCGGCTGAGCGGGCGACGATCTCGGCTGACGAAGAGGACATCGGTCCCTGCGGCCCCGCGCTTTCCAATGTAGGCGGTGATCTCGGCCGCGGTGGCGGCCGATAGGTAGACAAACCGCGCGGCGTGCGTCTTGGACTCCTCGCTCACATGGACGGCGCGGTGGGGGAGGTCGACGTCGTCCAGACGGAGCCGCAGCACCTCGCCGAGCCGCAGCCCCGTATCCAGCATGAGCAGCATCATCACCCGATCGCGCATGCCGGCGAAGGTGTCGGTGTTCGGCTGCCGGAGCACCCGCGCGAGCTCGTCATCATGCAGGGCCTTCGGCGGCCTGTCCGGCACCCGCTGCCGCGGCACCGACGCCGCGGGGTCCGACCGGCAGAAGCCCTCCGCCAAGGCGAACGCAAAGAGCTGGCGCAGGCTCTGCAGCCTGAGGTTGATGGTGCGCGGCTGGCGGCCGCTCTGCCGCATATGGACGACGGCGGCCACGATGTGGCTGCGGGCGAGCTGGCGGGGATCGCCCGGTGCGCCGACCGCGTCGAGGGC
>JAJYVM010000392.1 GCA_021792015.1 Bacillota bacterium
CTTCACCGCATCGTGCGCCGCGGCGCCGTCTACGATCTGGCGCGGCCGCTGTTCGTCGGCGCGCCGCGCTACCCGTCGCACCCGCCCTACCTCTACGCCATGATGAAGCGGCACGGGGACGCCCCGTACGCCGGCGGCGTCAGCTCGGCGACGGACCTGTTCACCATGTCCTGCCACGGCGGCACGCACATCGACGCGCTGTGCCACTTCTCCCACCACGGGCGGCTGCATGGCGGGGTCACGGCGGCCGAGGTGCAGGACTGCGCGCGCGGCATCGCCGCGCTCGACATCCCGAGCCTGCCGCTGGCGCCGCGCCGGGGAGTGCTCCTGGACGTGGCCGCCCACCGCGGCGTGGACGCGCTGGAGCCGACCGACGTGGTCGGGCCGGAGGACCTGGCGGGAGCCGCCGCGGCTGCCGGCGTCGCCATCGAGCCGGGAGACGCCGTCCTGGTGCGGACGGGGTGGTCGCGGCACTGGGGCGACCCCGTGAAGTACAGCGGCGCGGGCGGGGCGCCGGGCGTGGGGCTGGCCGCGGCGGAGTGGATGCTGGCGCGCGGGGCGGCCCTGACCGGCTCGGACACGACGGCCTACGAGCCGCAGCCGTCGACGGACTTCCCGGTGCATGTGCGCCTGCTGGTCCAGGCCGGCGTGCCGATCGTCGAGACCCTCGACCTCGACGGCCTGGCACGGGACGGCGTCCACGAGTTCATGCTGCAGATCCTGCCCCTGCCCCTGCGCGGTGCCACTGGCTCCCCCATCCGTCCCGTGGCCATGGCCTAGACAGCGAACATCTGTGCGTGTTCTTCTCGGTGGCGAGGGGGATGGGTGCGATGGCGGAAGTGTTGCTGTTCCACCACGCCCAGGGGCAGACGGCCGGCTTTCATGCCTTCGCGGACGAACTGCGGGGTGCGGGCCACACGGTGCACACCCCTGACCTCTTTGCGGACCGCACCTTCGCCTCCATCGACGAGGGGATGGCCCACGTCCGCCAGGTGGGCTTCGACGACCTGCTCGCGCGTGGCGTGGCTGCGGCGGACGGCCTCCCTGCCGAGCTTGTGTATGCTGGCTTCTCGTTCGGCGAGGTGGCGGCGCAGAAGCTGGCCCAGAGCCGGCCGGGCGCGCGCGGCGCGCTGCTCTTTTACTCCTGCGTACCGCCGGATATGCTGGGCGGGCCGTGGCCCACCCACGTCCCCGTGCAGATCCACGGGATGGACGCCGACCCGTACTTCGTCGGGGAGGGCGACATCGACGCGGCGCGGCAGGTTGTGGCGGCCGCCGCGCATGGGGAGCTGTTTCTGTACCCCGGCGATCAGCACTACTTTGCCGACAGCAGCCTGCCGTCGTACCGGCGGGAGGCTGCGGCACTCCTGATGGAGCGCGTGCTGGCGTTCCTTGCGGCGCTGGACGGCTGAGGGGTAAATCTCAATTTCGCAACTGCTCTGACGCAATTCCAGCCGCGCGAGGGCTTCCACCATGCCGGCGTCCCTGGAGGGGTCACAAACCGACGGGCTGAATCCCATGTCGTACGGTGAAGCCGCCGGATCGATCGCGAAATCCAGGATGTAAAAGCAGGCCGGGCGAGCGCACGCCGATTCGGCGCTGAACTGGTAACCTCAGCTCCGCCGAGGCAGCGGCAGGATACCGACTTCCGCCATGGGGTAGTGCCGGCGATTGCCGGTGATCAGCGTCGCACCGCAGGCGTGAGCGGCAGCAGCGATCAGGGCGTCCGCCACTCCCAGCGCGCTGCCGCGGCGTGCGTACTCGTAGCGCCACCGCCCGGCCTGGCGGGCCGCAGACGGCCCAGTGGGTAAGAATTCGCAGGCGGCCAGGAGGGTGTCCGCCGCCTCGGTATCGGCGACTGCCAATCCGCTGTGAACTTCGGCCACGACGATGTCGCAGACGCAGAGACGTCCCCCCCGCCCGGCGACGTCGCGCACGAGCGCGACCGACTCAGGCATACCCCGCAGGAAGTCGACGACCGCGTCGGTGTCGAGCAGGTAGCGCATCAAGGGCGATCCTGCGCATACCGGCGCTCGCTCTCCGCACGGAGTTGCTCCACCCATTGCGACACGTCAGCAGGCGTCCGCCACTGAGGGTAGTCCTCGTCGCGCAGAACGCCCGCCTGGTTGGCGAGCGCCTGGTCCTGAGCGGCGCGGCGCAGCTTCTCACGGATGGCGTCCTCAACAAACTGGCTTCGCCTCCGCCGACCTGCGATCCGGTCGACCTCTTCAAGCAACTCATCCGGCAGCGAAACATGGGCTCGCGCCAAGTCGTCACCCCCGCCTGCACCATAGCCCACACGACGGCCCACATAAAGGCCCACGACGCGGCGATACGTTGGGTGGATGGGCGCGGTGCTGCGCCGCCGCTCAACGCCCCACCCTCGTCACGGCTGTCTCTGGCCCCCATGTCCATCGTCCCGCCCTTCGCATCACCGGCGGGACTGGCCGCCGCTCCCATCCGCGGCTCACCCACCGCCGCCCAGACCAAGGCGCGCACGGGCAGGACGCGCTGCAAGCCATACAGGTGCTCCAGGTCGCCGCCCGTGACGCCGAGGCCGTGCGCCGCCGGCACCTCGCCCTCCCCCGCGGCCCTCAGCTCGCCGCCAGCGACTCCTCCGGGATGTCCGTCACGAACATGTGCCCCGGCGCGTGGGTGATGAGCAGCGGCACCCGCGCCGCCACGGCGACCGCCTGCGGCGTGACCCCGCAGGCCCAGAAGACCGGAACCTCGCCCGCCCGCACCTCCGTCGGATCCCCGTAGTCGGGGTGCCGGATGTCGGCGATGCCGAGGGCGGCCGGCTCGCCCACGTGGACCGGCGCGCCGTGCACCGCCGGGTAGCGGCCGCTGATCTGCACCGCGCGCGCCACGTCCGCCGCCGCCAGCGGGCGCATGCTCACCACCAGGGGCCCGTGCAGGCGCCCGGCCGGCTGCGTGCCCACCCGCGTCCGGTACATGGCCACGTTGCGTCCCTCGGCCAGGTGGCGGAGGGGGATGCCCGCCCGCACCAGCGCGTGCTCGAAGGTGAAGCTGCACCCCAGCAGAAAGGCGACCAGGTCGTCGCGCCAGAGATGGGCGATGTCCGCCGGCTCCTCAGCCAGCTCGCCGTCGCGAAAGACCCGGTACCGCGGCAGGTCGGTGCGCAGGTCTGCGCCCGGCGCCGCGGTGACCGGCTCCGGCGAGCCGGGCTCGGTCACCTCCAGCAGGGGACACGGCTTCGGGTTGCGCTGGCAAAAGAGCAGGAGGTCATAGGCCCAGTCCCGCGGCACGATGGCCAGATTGGCCTGCGCGAAGGACGGGGCCAGGCCCGCGGTCGGCCGGCTCCACGTCCCGGCGCGGCAGGCCGCCCGGATGGCCGCCGGCGTCAGCCCCCCCACGACAGAGTCCCCCCAGGGGGAGGCTTCGGCGGCGGGCAGCGGCCTCCTACCCGTCGCCGTCCTCCGCGCGGCGCGCCGCTTCAGCCCATGCTCATCACGCGCAGCAGGTCCGGCGCCGCCACGCTGCCGGCACCCGTGCAGGCGTCGTAGCCGGGCTCCGCCACGGCGAACTCCGTCAGGCCGGTCAGCAGCAGCGCGTCATTGGTGTTGTTGCCCGCAAGCACGTCCGTGGCCGCCCCGTAGAGCTGCGCCTGCGTCGGCAGCGCGCCCGCGGCCTGGCGGCAGAGGGCGCAGACGGCCGCCACGATCGGCGCGCCGGCGCTGGTGCCCCACACGGTCACCTCGGATCCGAGGTCCACGATGGTCAGGGGGCCGGCGAACGCCGCGACGTCGGGCGTCTGGCGCCACGGACCCCCGAAGCCGGCCTGGTGGGCCGGCAGGGGGATGAAGCAGCTGGGGCCGCCCCCGCCGCTGGCCTGGGGCAGGGTGTTGGCCGGGTTGTACCCGCCCGCGGCCGGGTCGAGCGACTGCCCGC
>JAJYVM010000393.1 GCA_021792015.1 Bacillota bacterium
ACCTGCTGGCGACCATGGCGGAGAAGGGGAACGATGCGCATGGCCACCGCGCGTAACGCGGAGCTTAGCCCCGAGGCGGGGAAACGCGGCACGGCCGTCCAGACGACCAATCGCATCACGGGCAACGCCCGCTGGTGGGCGCTTGGCGCCGTGCTGCTGACGATGTTCTTCAGCTCGCTCGACCAGACCGTGGTGTCGACCGCCATGCCGGTCATCGTGGGCGACCTGAAGGGCTTTGCCATCTATGCCTGGGTCTTCACGGCCTACATGATGGCCTCGGCGGTCACCGTGCCCATCTACGGCAAGCTGTCGGACACCTACGGCAGAAAGCCGTTTTACATCTTCGGCCTCGCCGTCTTCATGGTCGGCTCGGCCCTGTCCGGCCAATCGCACAGCATGCTGGATCTGGTGCTGTTCCGGGCCCTGCAGGGCATCGGCGCCGGCGCGATGCTCAGCATGCCCCGGGCCACCATCGGCGACATCTTCAACCCGCGCGAGCGCGGCCGCTGGATGGGCGTCACGTCCATGACCTTCGGCCTCGCCAGCATCATCGGGCCGTTTCTGGGCGGCTGGATCACCGACGCCTGGGGCTGGCGCTGGGTCTTCTACATCAACCTGCCCGTCGCCGCCGCCGCCCTGGTCGCCATCGCCGTCACCCTGCCGCGCGTGCGGGTCGACCGCCGCGTGCACGTCGACTGGCAGGGCAGCCTGCTGCTGATCGCCGGGCTGCTGCCCATGCTGCTTGCCTTCACCTGGGCCGGCAGCAGCTATCCCTGGGGCAGCCCCGTGATCCTCGGCCTCTTCGCCGTCACGCTGGTGGCCCTGGCACTGTTCGTGTGGGTGGAGGCGCGCGCCGAGGAGCCGATCATCCCCACGCACTTTTTCTCCGTGCGGATGTTCACGACGACCAGCGCCCTCGGCCTTCTGATCAGCGTCGGCATGTTCGGCACGCTGATGTTCCTGCCGATCTACATCCAGGGCGTGCTCGGCATGTCCGCCGAGAGCTCTGGCATCGTCATGACGCCGATGATGGTCAGCGTCATCGCCGGCTCCCTGATCGCCGGCTTCATCATGACGCGGACCGCGACGTATAAGAGCTCGGCTGTCGTCGCCGCCGCCCTCATGACCGCGGGGCTCGCCCTGCTGACGACCCTCGGCACGGGTGCCACCTGGCAGATCGTCGTGCGCGACCTGCTGGTCATGGGCATCGGCATGGGTGCGCTGATGCCGATCCTGAGCATCGCCGTCCAGAACGCCTTCCCTTACAGGCACATGGGCGTCGTGACCGCCACCCAGCAGTTCGTGTCGTCGCTGGCCGGCGTCATCGCGGCGCCGATCCTGGGCACCGTGCTGGCCAACGCCTTCGCCGCGCGCCTGGGACCCGCCATGCCCCACGCGGTGAGGACCGCCGTCGCCACGCTGCCGCCGGCGGAGCAAAGCCTGCTGCTGAACCCGCAGAACCTCATCAACGCTCAGGCGCAGGCCGCGATCGCCTCCAAGTTCGCCAGCTTCGGGGCGGAGGGCAGGATCCTCTACCAACAGTTCATCGACGCCGTCCGCACCTCGCTCGCCGGGGGGATGCAGCGGCTCTTCGTGATCGCGCTGATCTTCGGGCTGGTGGCCTTTCTCGTCACCTTTCTGCTGCCGGCCGTGCGCCTGAAGCAGGACGAGTTCTTCGAGCCGGAGGGCGACCGGCCGGCGGCGAACTGAGGGGGAGGATCGGGGGCGCCGCTGCCGTATGGGCGAGGACGGGAGGTCCTCCGCCATGCCCGCACCCGATGTGACTGAGCTGAAGCAGCGCGCCTGCCAGGTCGTCGACCAGCTGGCCCCCCATATGGAGGCCATCGCCTCCGACATCCACGCCCACCCGGAGACGGGCTGGGACACGCCCCGCTCCGCCGCCCGCCTCCAGGAGTTCGTGGCCGAGTACGGCATGGAGGTGGAGAGGGGCGTCGCAGGCCTTCACTGCGCCTTCCGCGCCGCCACCCCGGGGCGGGCCCGGGGCACCCACCCCGCCGTCTGCTTCCTGGCCGAGTACGACGCCCTGCCGGGCCTCGGCCACGCCTGCGGCCACAACCTCATCGGCACCGTGGCCTCCGCGGCCGGCATCGCCGTCAGCAAGGTGCTGGAGGAGGCCGGGATCCCCGGCGTCGCCTACGTGATGGGCACGCCCTTCGAGGAGGGCGGCGGCGGCAAGATCGTCATGGTGGACGAGGGCATCTTCGACGTGGCCGACGCCTCGCTGATGTTCCATCCGGGCGGCGGCGGGCATGTGCGCGTGGGCGCGCCCAACATCGCCGCCCACATGCTGAAGTTCAGGTTCCACGGCAAGTCCGCGCACTCCGGCGCGGCCCCGCACGAGGGGGTCAACGCCGCGGATGCGGCCATGCTGACGTTCACCGCGATCAACGCCATGCGGCAGCACGTGACGGGCGACGTCCGGATCCACGGCATCATCACCAAGGGCGGCGAGGCCGCCAACATCGTGCCCGCCGAGACCGAGATCTCGATGTCGGTACGCGCCATCAACCACCGGGTGCTGATGGGCGTCGTGGAGCGCGTGCGCAATTGCGCGCGCGCCGGTGCCATGGCCGCCGGGTGCCGCCTCGATATCGAGGAGACCCCGACGTTCAAGGAGCGCCTGGTGCTGCAGTCCTACCGGGAGCTCGTCTGCGACAACCTGCCCGCCCTGGGGCTGCCGGTGCCGGCCTCCGACCCGCAGCAGTACGCCTCGGCCGACAGCGGCAACGTCAGCTACAGGATCCCGCACCTGACGTTCAACCTGCCCGTGTCCGAGGAGGAGGCGGTGGCGCCCCACACCCCCGCCTTCGCCGTGGCGACGGATTCGGACATGGCGCGCCAGGCGATGAACCAGGCGACCAAGCTCATGGCGATGGCGGCGATCGACCTGCTGACCGACCCGGAGCGGATGGCCGCCATCCAGGCCGAGCACAGGCAGAAGCTGGCCGACGCGGAGGCGTAGCGCCCGAGGTCGCCCGCGAAGACCGTGCCGTGCGTCGTTGCGCCTGCGCAAAAGCCCCGAGGGGGCTGAGACCGCGGACGGAAGGCCCGCGGCCTCGGCCCCTCCGTCTTGGCACCTGGGGGCGCAGGTGGCTACTCGGCGCCCCCAGGCCCCGCCGATGGGGCCGCTTCCGCCGCCGCGCCCTCGATGGACGCGGCCACGGCGTCCACGATCGAATCAAGCGTCGGCTCGTCCACCGTCAGCGGCGGGGAGAGCGAGATGACGTTGCCGTGCACCGCCCGGAGGATCACGCCATGCTGCGGCGCGCGCCGGACGATGGCGTCGCCGACGCGGGCCTCGGCGGGAAACGGCCGGCGGCTGGCGCGGTCGGCGACAACCTCGACGCCGGCCATCAGGCCGAGGGCCCGGACCTCGCCCACCCAGGGGAGGTCGCGCAGGTTCCGCAGCCGTGACAGCAGATACCGCCCCTTCGCGGCGGCGCCCGCCACCAGGCCCTCTGGCGGGGCGGGTGGGTGTGTCAGGCTCCTGTCATGGGCCGGGGCGGGATGCCCGCGCGGGAAGCCGGCCCTGATGACCTCGGGCGGGATGGTGAGGTTGGGGCCGTTGGAGACGCCTGAGGCAGGCGGCGCGGGGGCACGCCGTCGTCCGGCCGGATAGCGCGACCGCCAAGGGATCGGAGCGCACGGCCCGGGGATGCAAGCGCGCACTTGCACGATGGTGGGGCCGCGCGACCGGGCGGGGCGGCGGGCCATGGAGGCGGTCACGTCCCTGCGCGGCGCCACGGCGTCCGCTCAGCCCCCGGCGATGGCGCCGATCACCCGGAAGGGCTCGGCGCCATCGGCCACGGCGTCCGCTCAGCCCCCGGCGATGGCGCCGATCACCCGGAAGGGCTCGGCGCCATCGGCCACGGCGGCGGGCAGGG
>JAJYVM010000394.1 GCA_021792015.1 Bacillota bacterium
CCTCGATGAGGCAGGCCTTGGCCGTGGTGCCGCCCATGTCGAAGGCGAGCACGGACGCCAGGCCCAGCTCCCGCGCGACGGCGGCTGCCGCCAGGGCGCCCGCCGCGGGACCGGACTCCAGCAGGCGGACTGGCAACGCCCGCGCCGTCGCGGGCGTTGCCAAGCCCCCTGAGCTGATCATGAGGAAGAGGCGCTCGGCGAGGCCAGCCCTCTCCATGCGGCCGATGTACCGGTCGGCCAGGGGCAGGACGTACGCGTTCGCGACGGTGGTGCTGGCGCGGTCATATTCCCGAATCTCGGGTAGGACCTCGTGGCTGCACGAGACCCGGAAGCCCATCCGCCGCGCCACGTCCGCGGCGAGCCGCTCGTGAACGGGGTTGCGGTACGCATGGAGGAAGCAGATGGCCACGGCCTCGGCGGCGACCCGGGACAGGACGGCCTCCACGGCCGCTGGGTCGAGGGCGCGCAGGACGCGCCCGTCGCGGTCGATCCGCTCGTCGATCTCAAGCCGCAGCTCGGTGGGCACCAGCGGGTCCGGGAACCGGAGGAAGAGGTCATAGATGTCGTAGCGTTGCTCCCGCCCGATGATGAGCGTATCCCCGAAGCCGGCGGTGCTCAGCAGCGCCGTCCTGGCGCCGGAACGCGTGATGAGGGCATTGGTGATCAGCGTCGTGCCGTGGACCAGTTCGCCAAAATGGCCGCCGAGGT
Organism: Bacillota bacterium; assembly: GCA_021792015.1. Taxonomy (GTDB): domain Bacteria; phylum Bacillota; class Sulfobacillia; order RBS10-35; family JAJYVM01; genus JAJYVM01. The sequence continues at coordinate 709 of JAJYVM010000394.1, forward strand.
CGGCGACGCCCCCCTCGACGGCACGAGCGGGGTCGTCGACCGTCGTCAGCCGCTTGCCGACGCGGATCTCGCCTGAGGGCGAGAGCCCCACGAAGTCCGTGAAGGTGCCGCCGATGTCACAGCCGAGCGCGTCACGCATGGCCGGGTCGCCGCCTCACCGGACTGGCGCGGCTTCGCCGCGCAGCCGCCACGCGAGAAACCCCCAGACGTCCGCCTGCTCGTCCACGACCTTGTGCACGGGCTTACCGACGCCGTGCCCGGCCTCGAACTCCACCCGCAGCAGAATGGGCCGGCCGGAGCCGGTGGCGGCCTGCATGCGGGCGGTCATCTTGCGCGCGTGCATCGGGTGGACGCGGGTGTCCGAGGCGGCCGTGAAGAGGAGCACGGCGGGGTAGTCGGCGCCCTCGCGCACGTGGTGGTAGGGGGAGTAGGCCCGCAGCCACCCGAACGCCTCGGGGTCGCCGGGGGCGCCGTATTCCGAATTCCAGAGCGCGGCGATCAGAAAGCGGTCGAAGCGCAGCATGTCCAGCAGCGGCACGCCGCAGACGACGGCGGCGAACAGGTCCGGCCGCTGCGTGAGGGCCGCGCCGACCAGCAGGCCGCCGTTGCTGCGGCCCTCGATGCCCAGCAGCGCCGGGGTGGTGTACCCCGCCCGGCAGAGGTGCTCGGCCGCCGCGATGAAGTCGTCGAACACGTTCTGCTTGTTGGCGCCCATCCCGGCGCGATGCCAGGTCTCCCCGTACTCGGAGCCGCCGCGCAGGCACGCCAGGGCGAAGGTGCCGCCCCAGGCGTGGACGGCCGGGTCCCACGACGGGGTGCGGGCGATGTTGAAGCCGCCATAGCCCGTCAGAACGGTGGGTTGAGGGCCCGCCGGACCGGATCCGGTCGGCCGACTGCATCCTCCAGACCTGCCGCCATCGCTGGCTCCGGCCTCCGTGGCTCCGGCGGCGGGCCTCACGATGAACATCGGGATGCGCGTGCCATCTCGGCTCGTGTAGAACTCGCGGACGACGGACACGGGCCGGGTCGGCGCCTGCACGGCCACGACCGTCTCCGTGGCGCCCGTGGCGGGGTCGAGGCGCAGCAGCATCGGCGGCCGCGCGAAGGAGGAGTACGTGAAGTAGGCCTCGGGCCGGGCGGGGTCCGCGCTCAGGGCGCCGATCGTGCCCAGCTTGTCGGGCAGGGCCACCTCGCGCAGCAGGACGCCGCTCTGGCGGTGGTGCACCGTCAGGCGGGCCGCGGCGTCGTGCAGGTAGCTCGCCACGACGTAGTCGCCGGCGATGGCGAAGTCCTGGAGCACGTCCTCGCCCTCGGGCAGCAGGTCGGCGATCTTCCAGCGCGGGGCGCCGTCGTTCGTCATGACGTAGAGCGTCTCGCCGACCATCTCCACCTGGTGCAGGGCGTCGCGGCCGACCAGCAGCGGCTGGCCGTCCAGGTAGACGTCGTCGCGGCTCCACCCGTGGTTGACGGTGTAGATGAGGTGGCTGCCGCCGTGCGCGCCGTGCACCGAGACCATGTCGTGCAGGGGCAGGCCCTCGCCGAAGACGAGGGGATCCTGCGCGTGCGGCGCGCCGAGCCGGTGGTGGTAGACCTTGCGGCCGTAAAACTCCTCGCCGGCCGGCACCTCGCCGGGGCGGGGGTAGCGCGTGTAGTGGAAGCCGCCGTTGTCCTCATCCCACACGACGCTGGCGTAGCGGGTGCGCGGGATGGCCTCGGCGAGGCGCTCGCCCGTGGGCGTGTCGAGGACGTGCAGGGTGCTCCACTCGTCGCCGTGGTCGGAGTAGCCGAACGCGAGCAGGCGCGCGTCGCGGCTCGGCCACCACCAGTCCAGCGACACCGTGGCGGCGGCGCTGGCCGTGTTGGGGTCGAGTAGCGGGCGGCCGTCCATGTACAGCACGGGCTGGTCCTGGCCGGGCGAGCGGCGCTGGTAGAAGAGGTGGCCGGCGACGGCCTTCGGCGCCGACACGGAGCCGCAGTCGACCAGCTCGCGCAGGCGGGCGGCCATGGCGGCGCGCTCAGGCCGGGCATCCAGCGCCGCGCGCGTGGCGGCGTTCTGCGCCTCCGTCCAGGCGGCGACCTCGGTGCTGTCGCTGTCCTCGAGCCAGCGGTAGGGGTCCTCGATGCGCTCCCCGTGCATGACCTCGGCAACGACCTGGCGGCGGGTGGGGATGGCCAACGGGGCGAGACCTCCCTGTCCCGCCCCGTTTCGCCGTGGGTCGGTCGCCTGCCTGCGTGGCGTGCTAGAACACCTGGTACGTCACGTTAACCGTACCCTGCGCGCCGTCGCTGGCGGCGGTGACCGTATACGTGGTTGTGCTGGACGGCGCGCTGTTCACTTCGAAGGTCACCTGACAGGAGCCGTTGGCGCCCGTCGTGCACGAGCTGCCGCTGATGGAGCCGCCGGTGGCGCTGAAGCTGACGGTCTGGCCGGACACAGGCACCCCGTTGTCGCGGACCGTCGCCGTGACCGTCGTGCTGGTCGCACCCGTGCATGTCACGCGCTTCAAGAACCGGTTGTAACTGCAACTGGTCTGCCCGATAGTCGCCGGGTTGGCCGAGGCCGTGACGGAGTAGCCGGCCGGGTAGATCGTGATGCTTTGCCCTGTGCTCTCGGAGCCCTGTAGGTCGGCGTCGCCGGGCCAGGCCGCCTGCAGCTGGTAGCCGCCGCTTGCCGTGGGGGTCCACGTGATGAAGCAGGCTCCGGTGACGTATCCGGGCACGCAGGTGCCGATCTGATTACCCGCGCCGTCGAAGAAGGCCACGGCCTGGGTTGTATTGCCCGCCGTATTGCCGAGGCCGCTCACCTGCGCGTCGAGGGTGAGCGGCTGGCCTACGGCAGGGTTGCCCGTCACGGTCAGGGTTGTGGTGCTGGTGCCCTGCGTAACATCCACGATCGCGGTGCCGGAGCTGCCCTGATAGTTGGCGTTTCCGTTCCACCAGGCCGTCACGCCGTCCGACCCCGCCGGCACGAAGCTCCCGATCACGTTGGCGCTGCAGGTGCCGTTGGTCAGGAAGCAGGCGTTCACCACGGGTCCGCCCAGCGTCGTGGGGTACTGGAAGTAGACCTCGGTGCCATCGCCCGGGTTCGGGCTCACGGTGGCCGTCAGGCTCATCGGCTGGTTGAAGCTGACGGACGACGGGCCGGTCACCGCGGTCGTGGTCGGGGTCAAGCTT
>JAJYVM010000395.1 GCA_021792015.1 Bacillota bacterium
CCGCAGGGCACCCTCACGTGGGCTGACCTGGCGATCGTCGTCGCCCGCGCCTTCAACTACCCGACCGTCGCCCAGGCGCAGATCGCCGGGCTGCTCGGGCAGCTGGTGAACGGCGCGCAGACGCCGACCTTTGCCCAGCAGGCGGTCGCCGAGGACGTCCAGGCCGGCGACTTCGCGGGGATCCTCGCGGAGCTCTACAGCCCGAACGCCAACGTCACGCGGGCCGAGCTGGCCCTGTTCCTGGACCAGGCGGCCGCCGGCAGCAAGAGCACCCCGACGTCGTCCACCGTGGCCTCGCTGACCATCACGCCGACGCCCATCGCGGCCGCGGGCAGCCTGGCCGCCGGCCAGACGGTCGCCGTGAACGTCTACGCGGATAACACGAGCGGCAGCCCCATCGCCGGGGCCACCGTGTACCTGTCGTTCGCCCCGACGAGCGGCGGCGGCAGCGCCTCCGTCGGTGGGACCGCCCTGGGCGCGACCCCGGCCGCGTTCACGGCCGGCAGCAACGGGGCCGTGACGGTGACCTATATGGCGCCCGCGACCCTGCCCACGACCGGCACCGACACCCTCACGGCCGCCAACGCGGGGAGCGGAGCGACGGTGACCACCACCGACGCGTACAGCTTCGGCAGCACCGCCACGGCGCCGTCCATCGCCACGATCGGCCTCACGCCGAACCCGATGGCGGCCAGCGGCTCCTTGGCGGCGGGGCAGACCGTCACCATCGAGGCAGCGGCCTATGACAGCGGCGGCAATGCCATTCCCGGCGCCACCGTCTACCTGTCGTTCATGCCGACGAGCGGCGGCGGCACCGCCTCCGTCGGCGGGACGGCGCTGACCACGACCCCGGCCGCCTTCACAACCGGCTCCGACGGCACCCTCAGCATCACGTACACGGCGCCCGCGACCCTGCCGAGCGGCGGCACCGACACCCTCACGGCCGCCAAGGCGGCCATCGGAGCGGCGGTCACCGCCACCGACAGCTACACGTTCACGACGAGCGGCAGCCAGGTCGGCGGGGCCACGGTCCAGCACCTGTCCATCACGGTGACGACCGCCGCCGGGACAGAGACCTATCCGCTCGCGGCGAACGTCACGGTGACCAAGGACGGGCAGGCGGCGAGCCTGTCCGACATCACCGCCGGCGACACGGTGACCCTGACGCTCAACGCCCAGGGGCAGGTCACGGCGGTGGACATCACGTCCGCCCCGAGCTCCTAGCCCCCGCACGATCCCAGCGCGCCGCCGGGGACCTCAGGGCCGCCCGGCGGCGCCCCATGGCAGAAGATGCCGCAACTGGGCTGCAGGAGGTGGCCGCGCGACGTGAGGAACGGCATGGGGTGGCAGTGCCGACCCGGGGGGGTGGCCGAGGCGAGCACGGACGCCCGCGGCCCCGACGACCTGGTCGCGCAGATCGTCCGCGCCCAGCAGGGCTCGCGGGAGGCCCGCGAGCAGTTGGTCACGGCCTTTGTCCCGTTTGTGCTCAAGGTGGCGCAGCAGGTCTGCCGGCGCCGCCTGCGCCTGGGCCGCGACGACGAGGTGTCGGTGGCGATGGTCGCCTTCATGGAGGCGGTCGACCGCTACCGGCCGCACCGTGGCAGCAGCTTCACGGCCTTTGCGCGCATGGTGGTCCAGCACCGCGTCATCGACGCGCTCCGCCGCAGCGGGGGCCGGGTCGAGGTCCCGGTCTCCTGCTTCGCCGTGGCCCCCATGGCGGAGTCCGTCGACCTGAACCTGCGCGCGGCGGAGATGCGCGAGGCCATGCTGGCCTACCAGACGGCGTTCGGGGCCATCGAGCACCGCGAGGAGCTGGTGGCGTACCGGGCCGCCCTGGAGCGGCACGGGATCGAGCTGGCGGAGGTGATCCGCAGCTGCCCGCGGCACGCCGACGCCCGCGCGCGGGCCGTCGCCGCCGCACGGGCGGTGGCGGAGGAGCCTGCCTGGCGCGCCCACCTGCTGGAGCGGCGCGCCCTGCCGCTGAAGGAGATGCTGGCCGAAGGACGGCTCGGGGTCAGCCGGACGACGCTGGAGCGCCACCGCCGCTACATCGTGGCCGTGGCCCTGCTCTTCTGCCTGCGCGAGGCCGCGGCGGCGCCGGCGGACACCGGCGTCGCCGTGGGCCTTTGCTGAGGGCGGGCGCCGCGCCGGCGCGCGGCACACCGCTCAGCACCGGTCGGAGGGGGCGGCGCCAATTGGCGCCGCCCCTGGCTGCATCACGCAGCACTGCCGCCATCCATGGCTCCGTCAGCTTCCGGAGAGCGTCACCAGATTGAGCGGATCGCCGCTGAACAGGACGGTCGGCTGGTAGTTGTGCACGCGGTTGCTCACGAGCCAGATGTCGTCGTGCACGTAGAGATCGATGGCCGGCACGTCGCTGTGCAGCTTGGCCTGGATCTCCTTCAGGTACTGCAGGCGCTTGGTCTTGGAGGGCGTGTCGTGCTGCTCCTTGTAGAGCGTGTCGATGCCGCCGTAGCGCGCCACGTTGTACCCGGCCGGCGGGTTCGCCGAGCTGATGAAGTTCAGGGAGAAGTCGCCGTCGGGGTCGGGGGCCAGGATGTCGCCGAGCACCACGGCCGGGGTCGTCGGCTTGGGGATCATCTGGGCCTGCGTGCCGCGCTCCAGCGGGCGCGACTGCAGGTCGATGCCGACCGCCTTCAGGTTGGCGGCGATGAACTGGCCGGCGTTGACGTCGCCCGTGTCGTTGTACTCGACGAAGAAGCCCGTGATGGGCAGCTTGACGCCGGACTGCTTGAGGAGCTGCTTGGCCTTGGCGGGGTCATAGGTGTTCGGCGGGTTGACGGAGGCGTTGTAGCCGAGCTGGCCCGGCAGGATGATGCCGTTGTAGCCGGGCGTGCCGTAGCCGCGCAGCACCGTCTGCACCAGACCCTTGTAGTCGATGGCGTAGCTGGCGGCCCGGCGCACCAGGACGTTGTTCCACGGCGGCACCAGCTCGTTGAAGAAGAGCCAGTCGGTGAAGAAGGCCTGCTTGACCACCAGGTGCGCGTTCGGCAGGTTCTTATATTCGTCGGCCGTCACGCCGTCCAGGCTGGCGATGTCGACCTGGCCCGTCTTGACGGCCAGGGCCGCGGTCTGCGCGTCCGGGATGACCTTGAACACGACGGTCTTCACGTGCGGCGGCGCGCCCCAGTAGGTGGGGTTGGCGACCAGCGTCAGCTGCTGGTTGGGGATCAGCTGCTTCAGCATGTACGGGCCGGTGCCGACGGGCGTCTTCTCATAGCCGGTCTTGCCCAGCTTGGTCCAGGCGGCCTTGCTCAGGATCCAGCCCGTCGACGGCTGCATGTTCACGACCTGGTAGAGGAAACCCTGGAACGGCGCGCTGAGGTGGAAGACCGCCTCATAGGGGTTCGGGCAGGAGACGCTGGTCACGATCTGCGCGTCGCTGCGCCAGAACGACTTGTTGGCGGGGTTCTTGTTGAAGTCCCACGTGAACTTCACGTCGGAGCACGTGAAGCTGCCGTAGCCGTCCTGCCACTTGACGCCCTTTCGGAGCTGGAAGGTCCAGGTCTTGCCGTCCGGGCTGACGGTGTACGACGTGGCCAGGTCGGGGATGACCTGGTTGGTCGTGCCGGGCTTGATCTGCAGCAGCGAACCGTAGATCTGGTTCATGACCTCGTTGTCCTCGCCCGTCGTCGTGTAGGCGGGCACGAGCGACACACCGGTCGAGAGGGTCGCGATCGTCAGCGTGTTCGCGGCCGAACTGGCGGCCGTGCTCGTGCCGCTGGCGCTCGACGAGGCGGTGCTGCTGCTGGCCGGGGCGGCGGCCCCGCCGCAGGCGGCGACCAGGAGGCCGGCGCAGATCACGGCGGCCACGGCGGCGGCCGGACCCCGGCGGCTCAGGCGGGCGCGCCAACGGG
>JAJYVM010000396.1 GCA_021792015.1 Bacillota bacterium
CGTCCACCTGGCGGAGGCCCCGGCGGCCCCCCTGGCGGGGACGGGCGTCGCCGCCGTGGCCGTCACGCCCGGCTTTCTGCGCTCGGAGGCCATGCTGGAGGGCTTCGGGGTCACGGAGGCGAGCTGGCGGGACGCCGTCGCGCATCATCCAGACTTCGCCGCCTCGGAGACGCCCTTCTTCGTGGGACGCGCCATCGCGGCGCTGGCGGCCGACCCGGCCGTGCTGGCCAAGACCGGCCGGTGCTTGGCCTCGTAGGGGCTGGCGCCGGAGTACGGCATCGTCGACGCCGACGGCCGCCGCCCCGATTGGGGCGCGTTCTTCACCGTGTGGCAGCGGGCCCTGGACGAGATGCGGCGCACCCACGGCATCTCCGAAGGGGAAGCCCGCGCCAGGATCGTCCGGGGCGAGGGCCCCGCCTACCTCACCAGCGCAATGGAAAGCGCACAGGCTCGCCCGTAGCCTGCGCGGCCAGCTGCTTCATCGGGACGAACTCCACACCCTCCGCCTGAAAGCGGGTGACCAGGCCACGCAGGGCCAGCACGCGGCCGGCGCGCCCGCTGATCTGCGGGTGGCACGTGAGGACGGGCTGGCCGCCGTATTCGAGGATGCCGGTGGCCTCCTCGTACCAGAGGGTCATCAGCTCGCTGGGCGCCACCGGCCTGGACCCGCGGCCCGCGTTCGGGATGAAGCCGTAGTACGGCCAGTCGTCCAGGCTCCAGTGCACGGGCACCTCGGGCAGCGTGCGGCCGCTGGGGGTCTGCACGAGGTAGGTGGTGTCCTTCTGCATCAGGCTGGAGTCGTAGGTGACGCCGAGGTCGATGAGGATGTCCAGGCTCCGGTCGTTCAGCGCCCAGGCCGGCGACCGGAACCCGAAGGGGCCGGAAGTGATCTTCTCCATCGCCGCGATGGAGCGGCGCATCACGTCCAGCTCCTCTTCAGCGCTCAGCTCGCCCCAGCGCTCGTGGTCATACCCGTGCAGGCCGAGCTCGTGCCCGGCGGCCACGATCCGGCGGCAGTTCTCCGGGTACTTGTCCACGATCCGTCCCGGCACGTAGACCGTGATGGGGATGCCGACCTGCTTGGCCATGTCGAGGATGCGGTCCATGCCCACAAGGGGCCCGAACTCGCGCAGGCCCGTGTCCAGGGCCGGCGCCTGGTTCTCAAACTCCGTCCGCCGGTAGTACACGCTGGATTCGCCATCGAAGTCGAACGTCAGGGCCATCTGCCTGGGCATGCGGCACCCCTCCCGGGGTTGCGCGTTCCCCGTTCGCAGGCTCGGTCCTGCCGGCCATGCTGCACTTGGGTCGGTCCGCGCAACCCACGGTCGTGAGGTGGCAATGCCCGAGATATCGCGCTTCTTCGGGATCGTCATCGCCATGTACTATCGTGACCACCAGCCGCCACACTTTCACGCCCGGTACGGCGGCGACGTGGTGGAGGTCGCGTTGACACGCTCGCAGTGATGAACGGCGGTCTTCCACCCCGGGCGCTGGGTTTGGTCATGGAGTGGGCCGCGTTGCACCGCGAAGAGCTCCTCGCCGACTGGGAACGGGCCCGCAAGAGCGAGCCCTTGGCGCCCGTTCCCCCGCTGCAGTGAGCCGGATGGACGGCTTCTGCGGGGTCGATGTGGTCTCGGTCGAGCCGCTGGAGCCACGGCTGCTGCGGTTGGTCTTCTCGGACGGGTGCAGGGCGACCGTCGATCTTGACGGAATCGTGGTCGACTACTGCGGTGTCTTTGCGCCGCTGCTGGATCCAAGCTTCTTTCGGCGGGTGGACGTCAGCCGCGACCTCGGCACCGTCGTCTGGCCGAACGGCGCTGACATCGCCCCGGAGACGCTCCGGGCAGCCGCTGCGCCCCCAGCATTGCCTCCCAGCAAGTGAGGCGATCTGACGCCGCCGCATTCGAGGGGCGGCCACCCCCGCGGGCTGGCGCGCCCCCCAACCGCGGACGACTTCTGTGCGTGCCGGCCCGGTGGCGGGTTCTGGAATTGTCTCCGCATCCTATATCACCTGGCTCAGGCAGGCGTCGGCGGCACCTGCCCCCTCCACTGCCGGCTGCCAGTCGCCATTCCTGGCTCTGACAATCCTGGGACACGCAGATAGTCTCGTCTCAGGATCGACAGGCCTGGAGGCGCTCAGGTGCGCAAGGTCGTTCTCTTGCTGGTGCTCCTTGCCGTGCTCGGGCCGTCCGCGTGCGGACCGGCAGCGGCGTCCACGCGCCGCGGCAGACAGGCCGCGCCTGACGTGCGTGCGGCGGCCAGCGGGTCCCTCAAGCGCGGCCACCCGTCGACAGCAAGCACGCTCTCGACGACCGGCGGCGATCCGTCCTCGGGCCGTTTCATTGCGTCCGCAGGCCGTGCTCGGACGACGGGCCGCGGTGGTTCCTCGCAGGGGCAGGGCGCCCCCTCGCCGGCCAGCGCAGCCACGTCCACATCCGGTGGAGCCCCGACGGCGGGCAGCCGTACCCCCCCGACGAGCGGCAGCCACGCCTCGGTTGGCAGCAGCAGCCCGTCGGCGAACGACACCAGCCTCACGGCGAGCGGCCGAACCCCGTCGGCGAGCGGCAGCACCGCCTCGGCAAGCGCGGTCCGTCCGTCCACATCCGGCGCCACGGCCCCCTCGGCCATCCGGGCGATTTCGCCGGCGCCGCGCGTGGCCATCGACTACGAATACGCGTCCGTGAACGGCGCCTGGAACTCGGGCTTTGCCCTCGCCGCCTCCTGCGCGACGCAGTCCGCCTACGGCGCCTGGGACGCGCGCAACGGATACAGCGGCCTGGTCCTCGACCTCGGCAACCCTCTGGGACTGCCGGTCCACGCCGGGAGCCTGGGGCAGGCCGAAGGCATGCTGGAGACCGCGGAAACCTGCTTCGCGCAGGGCTTCGCCAGCGTTGCCTCCCACGCCCGGCCCGTCATCTACATCGGCTTCAGCAACTGCATCCCCGCGGCGGGGGCCACCGGCGCCTGCAGCACCGGGGCGGGATCCACCGCCCAGTTCACGCGCGCCGGCGCGACCGCGGCGGCCTATGTCACCTCCGGCACCTCCGATGTCCAAGGTGCCTGGGGCGACTTCGAGAGCGACTGGTCGACGGTGGGTGCCGTCCAGGCCGAGATGGCCGCCTACCTGGCCGCCAATCCGGCCAAGAGCGGGCGGAGCCAGTGGTGCGACAGCACCTACCGCAACTACCAGGCGGGCCTGCCCAACAGCACGTGGACCTTCGCCGCGATGGTCAACCTCTACGTCTCGCCCATCGTGCGGGCGGGGTACGACTGCCTCGGCACCCCGCGCATCCTGATTCCGCAGGCCTACCTGGCGACCTGGCTGACCGACGCCGCCGGCAACTTCTCGCCGGCGTCGGCCCTGGCCCCCTACGTCGGCGGCATCACGGTGTGCGGGGCCGTCGCCTCCACCGACCGCTGCCCTGACCTGGGCATCCCCTCGGGAATGAACAAGTGGTCCGCATACGAGCGCGACGGGTACGCCGGCGCGACGTCGTCGGTGCTGGCGGTCGTCGCCGGCAGCCGCCTCCGGATCAGCCTGCGGTGATGCGCGAGCTTGCGGCCTCCGCGGCCAGGTCCTCGGCATACTCCACCCTGGCGCGTCAGCCCCCCAGCTCGCTCCGCTCCCCGCATCCAGCGCCCCCACGTTTCCACAGGACGGTGGTGGCCGCTCCGGCCAGGCGACTCACCTGAAAATCGTGATGTCGCGAAGCTCCGCAGCTTTGCTCGCCTGGTGACGAACCGACCTCGGATCCGCCGTTGACACGCGCCGCCACGCCGGTATCGGGCCACGGAACGGATCTGCGTCCTGTCTCGCCGCCCGCGTCATCCGGACGCGGCTCGACCCCGCTTCGCCTCGCTCACCGCCTCCACCGG
>JAJYVM010000397.1 GCA_021792015.1 Bacillota bacterium
CCGTCGCTTGCGGCGGCCACGGCGCCCCCAAGGGCCGCCAGGCTGGGGTGGTCAGCCTACGACAGCGCCCACTCGGCCGTCAGGGCTGCGCAAGTCGGCTGGTGCGTCTCAAATAGCGGGGGCAGGACTGCGGGTGTTCGGTCTCAATTCGCGTGGTCAATAGCACCTACATCAGCAGGTGCTCGCTGAGATCCTCGAAGAGATCCTGCCGCCTCGGCGTCTACGCACCAACCCCCGCGTCGTCAAACGCAAGATGTCCAAGTTCCATGTCAAGCGCGCTGCTCACCGTCGTTGGCCTCAGCCTACTCGCACCCCCGAGGAGGCCGTCCAGGTCCTTGGCGCTATCTGAACGGTATTGCGCGTAGCCCTCGTCCTACTGCACACCCCCGACCGCACCACCCCCGACCACGTCGCGCACCCCGTTGCCCTTGCATGCGCCACCCGCCCCTTCCACCCCCACCCCCGGAATGACGCCACCCTGCCCGATGCAGGCCCTGGCGTGCACCCCGGGAATAGACGATCACGAGGTGATGCCCCGTGCCAGCTCTCCGAGCGGCCATCCTCGGCTGCGGGCCCCGCGCGGCGGCGCACGCGGAGGCTTATACCGCCGGCGTGACCGCGGCGCAGCTGGTGGCCTGCTGCGACCTGGACCCGGTGCGCCTGGACGCGTTCGCCACGCGCTTCGGCGTGCCCGAACGCTATACCGACCTCACGGAGATGCTCCGCGGCGTCCGACCCGACCTGCTGCACGTGGTTACCGCCCCCCCCTACCGCCCCGCCGTCCTGGATGTGCTGCTGCGCGAGCGGCCCCGGGCGGTGCTGGCGGAAAAGCCCCTGGCCCGGCTGCCCGAGGAAGGCGCCGCCTGGATCGAGGGCTGCGGCCGGGCTGGCGTCGCGCTCTTCCTCAACCATCAGCTCCGCTATCACCGCCCCTTCCTCCGCGTGCGTGAGCTCGTGCAGAGCGGCGCGCTGGGCCGCATCGAATTTGGACGCGGCAGTTGCCGCGGCAACCTGCTCGAACAGGGAACGCACCTCTTCGATCTGCTCAGCTTCCTCTTCGGCGACGCGCCGGTGACATGGGTGCTGGCGCAGGCGGAGGGAGCCAAGGGGTATGCGAGCGCGCACAGCGCGCCCGATTACTGTGCCGGCGTCGCCTGCTTCCCCGGCGAGGTGCATGTGGCGTTCGAATGCGGTTCTCCCGCCGGAACCTGGCGCCAGGAGCCGACGTACTGGCTCAACAAGGGCTTCGAGCTGGTGGGGGAACGGGGTCGTGCCGGCGCCAGCACCAACCACGGCTGGTGGGCCCAGACAGAGCGCGGGCTGGAGGGCGAAGCAGCCGCCTATGCGCCGGAGGACCTGCGTGCGCAGGCCCGGCTGACGCAAACGGTGCTGGAGGCGCTCGACCGGCCGGAGACGCACCCGGCCCATGCCATGACGGCCCGCATCTCCTTCGACCTGGTCATGGCCGCCCAGCGCTCGGCGCTGCTGCGGCGGCGCGTCGACCCCCGCGGGCCTGGGCGCGACGCGGAGGTCGCCGCCCTGCGCGCGGCGTTGGAGGGGTGAGGCATGGAGTTCTGCACCTCGACGGTGCTGTACGGCGAGCAGAGCCTGGACCGGGCCTGCGCGGAGATCGCCTCGGTCGGCATCCGGGCCGTGGACGTGTGGCACGTCCACGGCTGGTGCGAGCATCTGGCCGGCGGCGCCGTCTCGGTCGCCGCCACGCTGCGGCGGCACGGCCTGCACCTGGAGGCCATCACCGCCTTCCGCGCCCCCCTGGAGGAGCTCGATAGCCTCCTGCCGGTGCTGGCCGAGCTCGGCGGGCACGCCCTGGTGACCGGATCGACGCCGCCGGACGTACCCGTGGCAGAGTTCGCGCGGCGCATCGGCCCGCTGGCGGCGCGCGCCACCGCCCTGGGGGTGCATCTGGCCATCGAGAACCACGGACGGGCTACGATCGACTCCATCGCCTCCATGGTGGAGCTCGGGCAACTCCTGCCGGAGCCGGGGCTCGGCATCGCGCTGGCGCCGATCCATCTCTGGAATCGCGGCGAGGAGACGGCGGACGCCGTTCGCGCGCTCCGCGCGACGATCGCCCTCATGTACCTCTGGGATTGGGGCCCAAGCGCGCAACGCCAGTGGAAGGACCCCAGCGAGCAATTCCTGGGCACCGGCCGCATCGACTTTGCGCCGATTGCGGCGGCACTGCGCCAGATCGGTTACTCCCGACCCCTCTGTCTTTTCGCCCACGGGCCCGAACACTGGCCACCTGAGCGCACCACGCTGCAGCTCAGAGCCGCGCTGCAGCGGGCGCGGGCACTACTGCCGTAGACGGCGCGCAGCCGCCGGGTCCGTGTTGGGTCGGCGGTAACAGCCGCGGCGGCCACGCGCGAGAAGTCGGGGGCCACGATACGATGCGGCAGCCCGCCCCGTCCGGGCGGAGCGCGTCGGGGGGATGGCCGCGGTAAAGATGCGGACTGTCCTCGTGCCGCCCCCGCCGATGGTTCTCACGAGGCGGCGGTGATGCCGAACATCCGGTCGAGCCGTCGTCGGGCGGTCTTCGCCTGTGCACCCGCTGGGCCAGCGGTACCGGTCTGTTGCCGGCGTCTGTCGAGATCATTGCGTTCACCTGCGCGTCGGCCTGGGTAAGCGCCGTTTTTAGGTCCACCGTGCGCCCCAGCAGCTTCTCCCACCAGGCCCGATCGATAGTCAGCACCTGAGAGGATCCGTAGCGGAACGGCAATTGCGGCGTACCCCAGCCTTGGCACGCGGCTTCAACAGAAGTAGCGCAACCCGGTACCGTTCGGCGCGGGAGCCGTCGCCTCCACGATGCCCTCCCACTCCGCCCACAGGCTGTTCAGCGCCGGGGTGAACAGGAAGGGCTGCATCACGAAGCGCCGATTCGTGATATCGGCGGACAGCCACTTCACGAGTTACCACGCCGCTTCCGACTGGCACGTCGTGGCGGGCACCCCCAGAAGTCGTTGGAGACGGCGTTCGCGCGTCCGTGCAGATAGAGCCGAGGGGGATAGAACCGCCACTTGAAGCTGCCATGCCACGCCGTAAACCATGGCCGGAGCCACTTGACCTGGAACTCCTGCATCACCAGCTGGCCATTGCCCAGGTTGGGCGAACCCGAGCCCGCGATGGAGGTGGAGGGCGCCGCGAGCCCCGACCAATAGAGGCCGGCGACCAGCGACCTGTCTGCGCTCAGTCCGTCCTGGTACCGACGCCGGGTGCACACAGGCCTATGGAAGCCAGGAAACGCTCGGTCTCCGCCAGAGTCTCCCGGTACGCCCACCCGTCCCCACGCCCGAAATTAAAGAAGCCGTGCTCCTGGCCCTCGAAGGGGACAAGCTCGCAGCGGTTGCCGAGCTCCCGCATCCGCTCACAGAACGTCATCGCCTGCGAGAACGGCACGGCGGTATCGGCCGTGCCGTGGAAGATGATCACCGGCGGTGCGCCGGGCGCGACGTGATGCAGCGGAGAGGCATCCCGTACGCGGGACCCCAGCAACCCGCCCGCGAGCGGTATCGCCGTGGTGTCCAGCACTGGATTGAACAGGACCAGGGCGTCCGGTTCTGCACGCACGGCCTTGTCCTCGCCCGGCTCGTCCGACGCCCGGATGAGCGCGGCGCACACCGCGAGGTGCCCCCCGGCCGAGCCCCCGCCGGCCGCGATCCGGTCCGGGTCGACACCCAACTCCCGGCTGTGCGCCCGGACCCAGCGGATGGCGGAACGGGCGTCGGCCATGGCCTCCAGCGGAGATGTGCTATGCCGACTCCGCACCCGGTAGTCCGCGGCGAAGGCCACCATGCCGCGCGCGGTGGACGCGCTCAAGGCAATTGGCCCCAAGTCGGTTGAGATACGTGTTC
>JAJYVM010000398.1 GCA_021792015.1 Bacillota bacterium
ATGGGCCGGCTAGAGGAATCGTTCGACAATCCGGCCTCCGCGCTCACCTTCGCCCCCATCTACAAGGGCAGTACTAGCACTGGGTGGTGGAAAGTGTGTCCCAGCAGGCAGGTCCGGCCGACCACGTCTTCCACGAGCTGACCCGCAGCATTTGTCCGGTGTGCCGCCGCGTTATCGATGCCCAGGTGCTGCTGCGCGGCGGCAAGGTGTACATGCGCAAGCGCTGTCCCGAGCACGGGCCGTTCGAGGCGCTGATCTATGCGGATGCCGAGGCGTACACGTCACTTGCAAAGTACAACCGCCCCGGCGCGCGGCCCCTGGCCCGCGCCACCGCGGTGGACCGCGGCTGCCCCCATGATTGCGGGCTCTGCCCCGACCACGAGCAGCACACCTGCGTCGGCATCATCGAGGTCAACACCGCCTGCAACATGCACTGCCCGCTCTGCTTCGCGGATGCGGGCGCGGGCTTTCAGCTGAGCCTGCCGGACGTCGAGGGGATCCTGGACCGCTTCGTCGCGGCCGAGGGCAGCCCCGAGGTCGTCCAGTTCTCCGGCGGCGAGCCGAGCATCCACCCGGAGATCGTGCCCATGCTGCGCGCGGCGCGTGACCATGGCATCCGCCACGTCATGCTCAACACCAACGGCAAGCGGATCGCGACCGACGACGCGTTCGTCGCGGCCCTGAGCGAGTTGCGGGTGTCTGTGTACTTCCAGTTCGACGGTTTCGAGCCGGAGACGTACCGTATTCTCCGGGGCGAGCCGGACATCCTGACCACCAAGCTGCGCGCCCTCGATCGCTTGGCGGAAGCACGGTGCTCTGTGATCCTGGTGCCCGCGATCGAGCGCGGCGTCAACGAGAGCGAGATCGGCCGGATCGTGGACTTCGCGCTTGCCCACCCGGCCGTGCGGGGCATCAATTTCCAGGCCGCCTTCCACGCCGGACGCCATCCCGACCACGACCCCCTGCACCGGATGACGATCCCGGAGATGGTCGGGAAGATCCAGGAGCAGACCGCCGGCCGGTTCCGCCGCTCCGATTTTGTGCCGGTGCCCTGCTGCTTCCCCATCTGCAACTCGGTGACGTACGCCTATGTCGAGGGCGAAGAGGTCCTCCCCATCCCGCGCCTGATCCGCATGGACGACTACCTCGACTACATCGCCAACCGGGTCGTGCCGGACGTCGGGCCGGGCTGGGACCTCAAGGACGCCCTCGAGCGCCTCTGGTCGAGCGCGGCGGTCCCCGGCACCCCCGAGGCCGTGCGCGACTTCGCCCTGTCCTGCGCCGCATGCGGAATCGACGTCGACCTGGCCGGCCTGCGGGGGTTGGCCGACCGGATGTTCATGATCATGCTGCAGGACTTCATGGACCCGTGGACCTTCAGCCAGAAGAACGTCATGAAGTGTTGCAAGGCGGTGCTGCTGCCCGACGGCAGGCAGATCCCGTTCTGCGCGTACAACAACCTGGGCTACCGGGAGCAGGTCCGGTCCTGGCTCGCCAACCGGCGCAGCGGCCCGGCAGAGCGAGAGCCGCTGACCTTCGTCTTTCCGGCATGACCGGAGAGCCTGCCGCGGCGGAGGTTCTGGCCTGCTGCACCGCCATCTACAGCCACCCGCTGGCCCGGATCCTGCTGGGCGACTTTCTGCACCCCGGTGGTGCCGCCCTCAGCCGCTGCCTGCTGGAGCTGCTGGGCGTGAGGGCTGGGAGCCGCGTGCTGGACGTGGCGGCCGGCACGGGCGCCACAGCGCTGCTCGCGGCCCGGCAGCACGGCTGCCACGTGATCGCCATCGAACAGAGCGCCGAGCTGGTCGCAGCGGCGCAGGCAGCCGTGGAGGCGGCGGGGCTGGCTGGCCAGGTGGAGGTGCTGCGGGGCGATGCGGAGGCGCTGCCCGTGGGATCCGCGAGTGCGGACGCCGTGCTGTGCGAGTGCGCCCTATGCACCTTCGCCCGGCCCGAGGTCGCCGTCGCGGAGTTGGTTCGGGTTCTGCGCCCCGGCGGGCTGGCCGGGATCACCGACGTGACGCGGCGGGGCGAGCTGCCGGCATCCCTGAGCGGGGCCGTGGCCCGGGCGGCCTGTCTGGCCGGAGCGTTGCCGCCGGAGGGTTACCGGGCGCTGCTGGAGGCAGGCGGGCTCGCGGTGGTGGGGGAGGAGGATCACCGCGCGGCGGCGGCGGCGCTGGCCGTGTCTGTGCACGACAAGCTGGCCGCCGCAGAGCTCCTGGAACGCCTGGGGCACCTCCGGCTGCCGGACGGGACCGTGGGTCGCGCCCGCGAGGTGCTGCGCGATGTTCGCGCCGCCATCGCTGACGGCCGGCTGGGCTATGGGCTCTGGGTGGCCGAGAAACCCGCAGGTCCCGGCGCCGGCCGGCAGGCCGCGAGCACGGCATCGATCGCCGGACGATCGGCGGGCGTCCGGCTGTAGTGGGCGAAGGCGATGCGACCGTCCGCCGCGACCACGAAGTCCCCGCCCATCTGGCGGATGTCACGCCCGGGGCGCCGCAGGCGCGCGCTGCCGCGCACCAAGCGTGCGTACGCGGCCCAGGTCTCGGCGGAGAACACGGCGCCGAGGCCTCCGCGCCCCAGCCCGTAGAGGGCATAGATGCGGCGGGCCGGATCAGCCAGGCAGTTGAACGGCAGGTCAAGCTCGCGCCGGTACCGGTCCGTCTCCTGCGGCGGGTAGAACGTGATGACCGCCACCTCGGCCCCCGCCTCCGCGAAGTCGTCCGCGCGCTGTCGCAACTGCGACAGGTGCTCCCTTCAGAGCAGTCAGCCGAAGTGGCGGACGAAGACCAGCACCCGGCTGCGACCGCCGGCAGCCTCCAGCCAGGGCAATCGCGGCGCGGGATCGCCTACCCTGAGCATGCGGCGGCCTCCCGCAGGTGGCGGACCAGCATGTCAACGTCCGGCACACGACCCTGGCACACGAGCAAGCCGTCCACCAGCACGGCTGGCGGGTGCCGGGCGCCGTCGCGGAGGGCCTGCCCCAGGTGGGTCAGCCAGGGGCGCACCTCGACCGTGGCACCGTCGAGGCCGGCCTGGGTAAGTGCCATCCTCACGGCCGCGACCGTCAGATCGCACTCCGGACAGACCCAGCGCGGCACCCGGATCGCGCCCTGCCGGCCGGTGATGCGGTAGATCAGGACGTGTGGCGCGGTCCCGGCCCCGTTCATGCGCCATCCTCCAGTGCCCCGCGGGCCCGGGCCGCATTGATGGCCAACTCGCGCCGGCCGGTGCGCACCAGGCCCTCGTGCCCGAGCCGCGTCAGGGTCGCGGTGACCGTCTCGCGCGTGGAGCCGACCATGCTGGCCAGATCCTCGTGCGAGAGCGAGACGGAGATCCGCGTCATGCCGCTGTCCTCCTCCCCGAAGTCGTCCGCCAGACGAATGAGCGTGCGCAGAACCCGGTGGCGCACGTCCTCGTGGGCGAGGCTTGCCACCAGCGCCTCCAGCTCCCGCACCCGCTCGCTCAGCAGCGCGATGAGCCGCATGCCGACCTCGGGATGCTGCCCGAGCAGGCGCTCGACGTCCGGCCGCCGCATGGCGCAGAGCAGGCTCTCCTGCATGGTTTCCGCGTACATGTCCTCACAGCCCAGCCAGATGTGCTCGCTGGCTCCGAAAACGTTGCCATCCCCCAGCAGCGCCAGGCTCAGCGGGCGGCCCTGGGCGTCGAGGCGATAGAGCCGCACGCGGCCGCGCTTCAGGAGGTACAGGGCCGCGGCCGGCTGGTCGGGGCGGACGAGCAGCGTCCCGCGCGGCACCGTCGTCATCGGACCGATCCCGTCGAGGCGCGCCAGCGTCTCCGCATCCAGGTCGGCGAACAGGTTGATGCGTGAGAGGTGCCCGAGGAGCTCAGGAGACATCCGGCTCACCTCCGC
>JAJYVM010000399.1 GCA_021792015.1 Bacillota bacterium
GACCACCTGCTTTTTCTGGCCAAGCCGCTGCTCTATGCCGTGCTGACCATAGGCGAGGCGACCGTCCTGGCGCTTGCGGCCACCATCGCCGCCGTCCGGCGGCGCCCGCTGGCGGGCGGGCTGGCGCTGGGGCTCGTCGGCACGGTGGCCGCGCTCCTGGATGCGCCGGGCCCCGCGGCGCACAGCGTGGCCTATTACCTCTCCCTCGCGGTGGCCGCCGCCGGGTATGCGGCCCTGCTCGCCGAGCGCGCACCGCGGTCCGGCATGCTCGCCGGCGGCCGCCGCCTCACCCGCCGCAACCTCCTCGTCGCCGGGATCGCGGCGGCCACCACGCTCGTGCTGGGCCGCCGTTTGCTGGGGCCGCTGATCGCGCCGAGCTTTCTGCACGGCGCCCTGGGTGCGGGCACGGCGACGGCGGGGTCGGGCCCATGGGCGGGAATGCCGGCGCTTGTCACCCCCGCCAGCGACTTCTACATCATCACCAAGAACCTCACGGATCCCGTGGTCGACGTGGCGACGTGGCACCTCAGGGTCCACGGCCTCGTCGAAGCCCCGCTCGACCTGGACTACGCGGGCATCCTGGCCCTGCCGGCCGTGAACCTCTACCGCACGCTCGAGTGCATCTCCAACCCCGTCGGCGGCTACCTGATCAGCAACGGGCAGTTCACGGGCATCGCCCTCGGCGACCTGCTCGCCCGGGTGCGCGTCCGCCCGGAGGCCACCCACCTCCTGTTCACAAGCGCGGACGGCTACTTCGAGACCATGCCGCTGGCGCAGGCGCGCTCGCCCCTCACGCTCTTGGCGTACGGGCTCGACGGCCAGCCCCTGCCGGTCCATCATGGCTTCCCCCTGCGCGTCCTTGGGGCCGGCACGTACGGGATGAAGAATCCGAAGTGGCTGACGGACATCAGGCTGATCGCGAACGCCCCGCAGGGGTTCTGGGAGCGGCTGGGCTGGAACCCGGGCAGCTACGTGCGGACGATGTCCCTCATCAGCGTCCCGGAAGCCGGGGCGCAGCTCAAGCGGGGCCCCGTCGGCCTCGGCGGGGTCGCCTTCGCCGGCGACCGGGGGATCACGCGGGTCGAGGTGTCCGTGGACGGCGGGCGCACATGGCAGCCGAGCCGCCTGCAGGGCGGCCTCGGGCCCTCGACGTGGGTGCTGTGGGAGCACCTGTGGCCGGACCCCGCGCCCGGCGCCCACACCCTGGTCGTGCGCGCCACCGACGGCACCGGGCAGAGCCAGCCCCGCGCGATCTACCCGGCATTTCCGTACGGGGCCATGGGCCTGCACACCATCCAGATCCACGTCCTCTGAAAGGCGGCGGGCGCGCTCCGCGCGATGGGCCATCGCCGCCCCCCGCGGAACGCCTCAGCGGGGCAGGACCTTGGCCAGCGGAATGCTGCCCTTGCCCTCCCGCAGCCGCGCCATCTGGATCCGCGGCACCTGACCGCTGCGGGCATCGCATCGCCCCCGGCTGGTGCACCTTCGCCCAGCCAGCATCTGCCCACCGGATGCAAAACAAATGGGAGCGGAGCGCGCTCTGTGCGCGCTCCGCTCGCGGGTGAGACCTCGTGACCGGCTTTCGGAGCTAGGAGCCGCTGCCCGAGGCCGGCGCCCAGTCGTAGACGTTCCAGGTGTCCAGCGAGTAGGGATTCGGCGTGTAGCCAGACATGTCGATGGCCACCGAGATCCCGGCCGGGCTGTAGTACCAGAGGTGCGGCAGCTGCTGGTTCATGATCACCTCGGCCTGCTGGATGTAGGTCATCGCCTTGGCGAAGGTGGGGCTGTTCGCCGCCTCGTTGACCAGCTTGTCGAGGGCCGGGTTGCAGTAGTTGGAGAAGTTGCTGGGCGAGTTGCACTCGCGGCCGGTGATGAACGTCGCCACCGGATCGAGGCCCTCGCTGTCCTCGTACTCGCCGAGGTCCCAGCCCTTGCCCGACGGCAGCACGTGGCCGAAGTAGGCGTTGGCCGGGTAGTTCTTGATCGTGATGGTGATACCGATCTGCTTGAGCCAGAACTGGTCGAGCTGCTCGCTCGCCTCCCGCCAGGTGTTGCCGGCGGTGGTCGCGTAAACGAAGGTGAGCGGCTTGCCGCCCTTCTCCCAGAGGCCGTTGGTCAGGGTGTAGCCCATCCCCGGCAGGACCTGCTTCAGCAGGGCCATCGCCTTGGTGGGGTCGTAGGGCCACGGCTTGACGCTGGGGTTGGCGCCGGGCGTTCCCGGCGGCTGGTCGGCCCCGAGGAGCGTCGCATGGCCCTGCCAGACCTTGCTCACCAGCTGCGAGCGGTTGATGGCCATCTCCAGCGCCTGACGCACGCGCAGGTGCTTGAGGACGGGGTTGCGCATGTTGACGGCCGCCTCTTCCCAGGCCGGCCCGGTCGTGAAGAACACGTGCGCGCCCGGGATCGCTTGCAGCTGCTTGACCTGCGTGATCGGCGCGAAGTAGTAGACGTTGATGGAGTGGGACTGTGCGTTCGTCAGCAGGGTCGGCTGGCTCGGGATGATCTTGTACACGATCTCCTTCGCCTTGGGCTTGGGCCCGTACCAGTGCGGGTTGGCCACGACCGTGATCGAGGCGCCCGGGACCCAGCTCTTGAACATGAAGGGCCCGTCCGTGACGGTCGGGTCGTGGTTGAAGGGCGCCTTCGCGACCTCGGCCGGATCGCTCAGGTACTGCTTGAACACCGAGTTGGGCAGGATGCCCACCGTGC
Organism: Bacillota bacterium; assembly: GCA_021792015.1. Taxonomy (GTDB): domain Bacteria; phylum Bacillota; class Sulfobacillia; order RBS10-35; family JAJYVM01; genus JAJYVM01. The sequence continues at coordinate 2,710 of JAJYVM010000399.1, forward strand.
CGGACTCGGAGAAGGCGTCAATGAGGAAGGCCGGCGCGGGACCCTTGAGGGTCACCTGGCACACCTTGGGGTTGCCGTTCACTTCCGAGATCGACTTGATGCTGGTCCAGCCGGTCGTGTTCAGGGCGATGATCTTCGGGTTGATGACGATCTTCCACGTCGTGATGATGTCCGCGCAGGTGACCGGCTGCCCGTTGGTCCAGTTCGCGTTCGAGCGCAGGTGAACGGTGTAGGTAAGCCCGTTGCTGGAAATCCCGCCGTTGGCCTGCGTCGGGACCACCGACGCCAGGTCCGGGGTCAGCTTGCCCTGGGGTGTCACGTTGAACAGGTTCCGGAACAGAGAGAGCTCAACGATCTCGGCGAACGTCATGCCGGGCCCGAGGATCGGGTTGATGTGGTTGGGCTCTTCGAACAGCCCGTCGACGATGATGCCGTTGTTCGCCGAGCTGGACGACGAGCTGGCCGCGGGCGTGGAGCTCTTGGTCGCTGCGCTGCTTGAGGCGGGCGCGGCCGCACCGCCACAGGCGCTCAGCGCCACCAGGCTGAAGCCTGCGGCGATGGCGGCAAAGGCGGCGCGCCAGTTCCTTCGCATCGGAGCCGTCACCTCCCAATTGACGGATCACACGCGGCTTGGAATGTCGGGACCGTGCCGCCGCCCCCTCACGGCGGCCGGAACCGGGCCGCGGGGCCGCCCAGACCGCGCGGCATCCGCCGGTCCCGGCGTGCAGACCAGCGCGCCGGCCGCCCTGCACGAGGCGGCCGATCACTGCGGTTGTGTACGCCGGATATCCGCTTCGGCATAAGCGAGGACAGGCATTCTTCATCGGAAATTGAAATTCCTCGCCGCGGCACCTGCGAGTGTGGCCCGGACCCCGTTGACAGACGGCCGGCGCCGGCGTTCATGACGAGCCAGACGCCCCGCCCGCCCGGACTCAGGCCTCCGCCACGCGCCGCGCACGGGCCCGGAGCACGAGCCGCTGAGCTGCGAGCGTCACGCCGAGGTACAGGAGGTCCCTCGCCGAGCCGGCGTGCGCAGCCGCGTCCAGCGCGGCATGGATGCCGGCCCCCACCACCCAGAGGGCGGCCGTAGCCATGGGTGGCGAAGGCCAGGCGGGATGCCTTCGGTGCCCTGGCGCCAGGCG
>JAJYVM010000400.1 GCA_021792015.1 Bacillota bacterium
TCGCGGCCATCGGTGATGGCGTGGATCACCACGTCGTCCTGCCCGGCGCGCTTGGTGAGCTCGAGCAGAGCCAGGAGATGGCGGATGTGACTGTGCACGCCGCCGTCCGAGCAGAGGCCAAGCAGGTGCAGGCGGTGGCCCCTGGCGGCCGCCACGGCCTCGGTCAGGACCCTGTTCTTGAAGAAGGACCCGTCCGCGATGGCGTGGTCGATGCGCGGCAGCTCCTGCAGCACCACGCGGCCGGCGCCGAGGTTGAGGTGGCCGACCTCGCTGTTGCCCATCTGACCGGCGGGCAGGCCCACATCCTCCCCCGAGGCGTGCAGCAGGGTGTGCGGGTAGCGGCGCCAAACCTCGTCGAAGGTCGGGGTGCTGGCCGCCCGCACCGCGTTGCCCTTGCGGCGGCGGGTGTAGCCCCAGCCATCCAGGATGATCAGGGCCGCAAGGCTCATCCCGCCACCTCCGCGGCGGCCACGATGGCGGCGAAGGCCGCGGCATCCAGGCTGGCCCCGCCGACCAGAGCGCCGTCTGCGGCTTCGAAGAACGGCGCGCAGTTCGCGGCGTTCACGGAGCCGCCGTACAGGACCCGGACATCGGCCCCGGCCGCGTCGCGCACCGTCCGCGCCGCCTCGCGCGCGTGCTCGGGGGAGGCCGCGCGGCCCGTGCCGATGGCCCACACCGGCTCGTAGGCGACGACGCAGCCGGGCTGGTACGCCGCCGCGACCTGGCTGCGGATGCGGCGCTGGGCGAAGCCCGCGTCCCGCTCCTCCAGGGTCTCGCCGACGCAGAGGATCGGGATGAGGCCCACCGCCATGGCGGCCTTCACCTTGGCTGCCACCGCGGCGTCCGTGTCGCCGAACAGGAGCCGGCGCTCGGAATGGCCGACGATGACGTGGGTGCAGCCCACATCCAGCAGCATCCTGGCCGAGACGGCTCCGGTGAAGGCGCCCCGGGGCTCCCAGTGCAGGTCCTGGGCCCCGAGGGCGATACCGGATCCCGCGACGGCTTCACCGACCTCCCGCAGGTACGGAAAGGCTGGGCAGAGCAGGACCTCGACGCCCGGAGCACCGAGCTGGGCACGGATGGCGGACGCGAGGTCGGCTCCGCGATCGTGCATCTTCCAGTTCCCCGCCACGAGCTTCATTTGTCCTGCAGGGCGGCGATGCCGGGCAACTGCTTGCCCTCCAGGAACTCGAGGGAGGCGCCGCCGCCCGTCGAGATGTGGCCGATGCGCCCGGCGAGGCCGAGTCGGTTGAGGGCCGCGATCGAGTCCCCGCCGCCGACCACGCTGAACGCCTTGCACTCGGCGATGGCCCGCGCGACCTGGAGCGTGCCGTTGGCGAAGTTCGGCCACTCCGCCACGCCGAGCGGACCGTTCCAGAAGATCGTCTTGGCATCCCGCAGGGCGACGGCGAACCGCTCCGCGGTGACGGGGCCGATGTCCATCGCGATCCAGTCGGGCGGGACCTGGCCCACGTCCACCGTCCGGCGGTCGGGCTCGGCCAGGAAGTAGTCGGCGACGACGAGGTCGACCGGCAGCAGGAGGTCGACGCCCCGCTCCTTGGCCTTGGCGATGATGTCGCTGGCGGCGCGCAGGTGCCCCGTCTCGACCAGCGAGGAGCCCATCCGGTGGCCCAGGGCCGCCAGGAAGGTGTTGGCCATGCCGCCCCCGACCAGCAGCTTGTCGACGCGCTGCAGCAGCCCCTCGAGGACGCCCAGCTTGTCCGAGACCTTGGCTCCGCCCACGATGGCAACGAACGGGCGTTCGGGATCCAGCAGGCGCGAGAGCATCGCGATCTCCTGCTCCATCAGCAGGCCGGCGACGGCGGGGAGGAAGGCGGCGACCCCCGCCGTGGAGGCGTGCGCCCGGTGGGCGGCGCTGAAGGCGTCGTCCACGTAGAGGTCACCCAGGGCAGCAAGGGCCCTGGAGAAGGCCGGGTCGTTGCGCTCCTCCTCGGGGTAAAAGCGCGTGTTCTCCAGCAGCAGGATGCCGCCCGGCAGCAGGCCGTCCGCTGCGCGGCGCGCCCGCGGCCCGATGGTGTCCGGGCAGAACTGGACCGGCCGCTGCAGCAGGTCCTGGAGCACGCCGGCGATGGGGCGAAGGCTCAGGCCCGGCGTGCGGCCCTTGGGCCGGCCGAGGTGGCTGCAGAGCACGATCCGGGCCCGCTGCCCGATGAGGTACTCGATGGTCGGCATGTGGGCGCGCAGACGCGTGTCGTCCTTCACGTGCCCGTCGTCCATCGGCACGTTGAAGTCGCAGCGCACAAGCACCGTGCGCCCCGTGGTCGGGACGTCGCGGACGGTCTTCTTCGCCAGCAGTTGCTCCGCCACGGGCGCTAGACCCCGGCCCTGGCGATCAGCGCAAAGAGGTCGACGAGCCGGGCGCTGTATCCCCACTCGTTGTCGTACCAGGAGATCGTCTTGACCAGGTGGCCGTCGAGCACCTGCGTGAGCGGCAGGTCCACGATGCCGGAGTGGGGGTCACCCTTGAAGTCCATGGAGACGGCCGGTCCGTCGCTGACGCCGAGGTAGCCGGCCAGGGAACCCGAGGCCGCGGCCTTGCGGTAGGCCTCGTTGATGGACTCCACGCTGCCCTCGCGCTCGATGTCGGCCACCATGTCGACGACGGAGACCACGGGTGTCGGCACGCGCAGCGCAAAGGCGTTCATGTGCCCCTTCAGGTGCGGCAGGGCCTTCTCGACGGCGCGGCTGGCGCCGGAGGAGGTCGGGATGATGTTCATCGCCGCCGCCCGGGCGCGGCGCAGGTCGCTGTGCGGGGCATCCAGCAGCCGCTGGTCGGAGGTGTACGAATGGACGGTGCTGCACATGGCCCGGCGGATGTGGAACGCGTCGTCGAGGGCCTTGGCCGTCACGGCCAGGCAGTTGGTCGTGCAGGAGGCGTTGCTGATGATCCGGTGGTGCGCGGGGTCGTACTCGTTGTCGTTGACGCCCATCACGATCGTGACGTCCTCGCCGTGGCCCGGGGCCGAGATCACGACCTTCTTGGCGCCGCCCTTGCTGATGTGGACCCCGCACTTGTCTGCGTCGGTGAAGAGGCCCGTCGACTCCAGTACCGCGTCGACCCCGAGCGAGTGCCAGGGGATGGCGCCGGGGTCGCGCTCGGCGAAGACCGTGATCCGCTTGCCATCCACCACCAGGCTCTGGCCGTCGACGGCCACCTCGGCCGCGAACGGGCCGTAGTTGCTGTCGTGCTTCAGCAGATGCGAGGCGACGCCGATGTTGCCGACCTCGTTGAACGCAACGACCTCGAGGTCGGACCGGCCCCAGACCTGGCGGAAGAACCTGCGTCCGATGGCACCCATGCCATTGATTCCGATGCGCAGCGCCAAATGGCGTTCCTCCCTTCGCTTGGAACACCCTCATTATCCCTGAGGTCGGAGCGGCCGTTCAACCGTCCTTCGGATCCTTCGGACCGCCCGGAAGGACCGCGGTCAGCGCCAGCAGAGTCCGGCGCAGCGGGTAGATCCAGAGGGCCGTGGCCAGGTTGAAGGCCAGGTGCAGGGTGGTGAGTCGGGCGCCCGGGAGCGCCGCCATGACGGGAAGGCGCAGCGGCATGAACGCCAGGGCGCCCAGCACGTTGAAGAGGAGATGGAACAGGGCCGCCCGGCGGCCGCTCCGCCCCGCGCCGAGGCTGACCAGCAGCGTGTCCGTCGTGGTGCCGATGTTGGCGCCGACGACGACCGGCAGGGCCGCCGCCAGCGGCAGCAGGCCCTGCTGGGCCAGCCCCTGCAGGACGCCAAGGGTCAGGCTGCTGCTCAGGGCCACGGTGGACAGCAGCGCGCCGGCGCCGAGGCCGGCCCAGGGATG
>JAJYVM010000401.1 GCA_021792015.1 Bacillota bacterium
GTACATGGTGTCGGGATCCTGCGGGTCGGCGAAGATGTGGCTGTAGTACCACGCCCGCTGGCGCAGGTTTCTGTCGTCCGTCATCAGCTTCCAGGTCAGGCCCGCGTCGTCCGAGCGGAAGAGCCCGCCGTCCTCGGCCTCGACCTGCGCCCACACCCGGTCCGGCATCGCCGGGCTGACGGCCAGCCCGATGCGCCCCTTGACGCCCTTGGGCAGCCCCGGCCGCCCCGTCAGCTCGGTCCAGGTATCGCCGCCGTCCTCGGACTTGAAGAGCCCCGTCCCCGGCCCGCCGCTGTTCAGGAAGTGCGGCCCGCGGCGCACCTCGTAGAGCGAAGCGTACAGGATGCGCGCGTTGCTCGCGTCCATCACCAGGTCGATGGCGCCGGCATCCTCATTGCGGTAGAGGATCCGGTCCCAGCTGCGCCCGCCGTCGCGCGAGCAGTACACCCCGCGCTCCGGGTTCGGCCCGAAGGCGTGACCAAGCGCGGCCACGTACACGCGGTCGGGGTCGGCCGGGTGCACGCGGATACGCGCGATGTGGCGCGTGGCGGCCAGGCCCACGTTGCGCCACGTCCGGCCGGCGTCCGTCGACTTGTACACCCCGTCGCCGTGCGAGACGTTGCCGCGGATGCAGGCCTCGCCCGTGCCCGCGTAGATGACGTTGGAGTCCGACGGCGCGATGGCCAGCGCCCCCACGGGCGCCGTGCGGAAGAACCCGTCCGACACGTTGCTCCACGTCCAGCCCGCGTCGATGGTCTTCCAGACGCCGCCGGAGCACGCCCCGAAGTAGAAGACCTGATCGTCCCGCGGATCGCCGGCCACGGCGACCACGCGGCCGCCGCGGTGGGGTCCCACCAAGCGCCAGCGCATCGATTCCAGCACCCCGCAACCCCCCACTTCGCCTGCTGCAATCGGCCAGGGACGCGGCGCGCACGCGCCGCGCCCAATCCATGCCCTTTGACCTTGCCCGCCCCCTCTCCTGCAGGGCGCCCGCGCGGCCGTGGCGAACCCCGGAGCCCCGGGAGGTGGCCCCGACGCCCATCGAGTTGACCGCCGAGATGCAGGCCGCCATCGGCCGTGCCCTCGACGACCGCGCGCCCTGCCTGCTCGCCACCGCCGGCGCCGACGGCATGCCCGACGTCAGCTACCGCGGCAGCGTCTGCGTGCTGGATGCCGAGCGGCTCGCGTTCTGGGAGCGGAGCTTGGGGGAGGCCCTGGAGAACATGCGCGCCAACGCGCGGGCCTGCATCTTCTACCGCAACCCCGAGACGCGCAAGGCGTGGCGCTTTTACGGCGGCGTGAGCCTGCTGGCCGACGGCGAGCTGCGGAAGCGGATCGCGACGCTGGTGCCGAAGGTGGAGATCGACCGCGATCCGGAACGGAAGGGCCTGGCGGTCGTGATGCGCATCGACCGCATCCGCGAGGGCGGGCGCGTCATCCAGGAGCGGTAGGCAAAAGCGAGATCGTGACGGCGGCCGCCTGAGCGGCCGCCGATTACGGTCGTTCCGGGGCCGCGCGCCGGGTTGGGTGCGGCCCGGCCGGGCACGGCCTCCGGCGCAGCGCCGCGGTTCCCGGCGGGGTGATGCCGGCGTGCGTGCGGGATGGCAAGGCGCGGGAGGTGGCGCGAGCGTGGCGGAGGATCCGGCGCGGAAGGTTGCGGTGGTCAGCGGAGGCTCGCGGGGCATCGGGCGCGAGATCGCGCGTCAGCTGGCCGCCGACCACGGGGCCCTGGTGGTGGTCGGGGCCCGGAGCGCGGCCGACGTGCGCACGGCGGCGGCGGATATCGGCCAGGGCGCGCGCGGCCATGCGCTGGATGTGACGGACGGCGCCAGCGTGGCGGCATTCGCGGCGTGGGTGGAGCGCGAGGCGGGCCGGCTCGACATCCTGGTCAACAACGCCGCCGTTTACATCGACCGCGGCGCGCGGGCAGCCAGCATCGACCTCGGTCAGGTGCAGGCGACCCTGGACGTCAACGTGCTGGGCGCCTGGCGGCTCAGCCAGGCCCTGCTGCCGCTGATGGCGCGGGCGGGCGGTGGCGGCGGGCGCATTGTCAACCTCAGCAGCGAGATGGGCAGCCTGCGTGGCCTCGAGAGCAGCCGCGGCGGCTCGCCGGCCTACCGGTTGTCCAAGGCGGCGCTGAACGCCCTCACGATCATGCTGGCCGCGGAGCTGGCGGGCAGCGGGGTGCTGGTCAACGCCGCCTGCCCCGGCTGGGTGCGGACGGACATGGGCGGGGCGAGCGCACCGCGCACGGTGGCCGAGGGCGCCGACACGCCGGTGTGGCTGGCCACGCTGCCCGATGGCGGCCCGACGGGCGGGCTCTGGGCCGACCGCCGGCGCATCCCGTGGTGACGGGGTGAAGGGCCGTGTTGCGTCGCTCGTCGACCCGCTGACGGCCAAGCTGGTTGCCGTGGCGCGACGGCGCGGTGTCGTCACATACGGCGAGCTCGCCGAGGAGCTGGGGACGATCCCGCGCGTGGTGCCGCAGGCCCTGAAGGTGATCCAGGACCGGTGCCGGCAGGAGCATGTGCCCGACCTCACGGCAGTGGTCGTCGCCAAAGCGACCGCACGGCCTTCCCCGGGGTTCTTTGCCCCCTATGGCGGGGACGAGGATCGCTGGCGCGGCCTGCTCGACGCGGTCCATGCCCACCGCTGGCCGGACTGGCCCTGCGAAGGCGACCGCAGCCTGCCGGATGCGCCCTCGCCCGTCGTCGCGGAGTTCACGCACCAGGCGCAGGCGTTCGCCGTCGCACCGGTCATGCACGCGGCGGTGGCGCTGGCGGACTTCCTGGCGCTGCTGCCGGCGGCCGGCGGGCAGCGGTGGTGCGATGTCGCCTGCGGACCCGGCATCCTGGCGCGTGCGCTGGCGCCGCGGGTCGCCGAGGTCGTCGGGGTCGACCTCACGCCGGCCATGGTCGACACGGCGCGGGCGGAGGCCCGGCGGGAGGCGGTGGCCAACGTCCGCTTCCTGCAGGGCGACGCGACGGCGCTGCCGTTTGCCGATGGCGCGTTCGACGGCGCCATGACGCGCTTCAGCCTCCACCACATCCCGGCCCCCGGGCGCGTGGTGGCCGAGATGGCGCGGGTCGTGCGGCCAGGCTGCACCGTGGCGGTGGTCGACCACCTCACCAGTGCCAACGGCGCGGCGGCCGCGTGGCACCAGGAGATCGAGCGGCTGCGCGACCCGTCGCACTGGGCCAGCCTGGCGCCGGACGCGCTGCGGGGCATCGGCGATGCCGCCGGCCTGACGCTCGTGGCGGAGCGGACCCTGCCCTTCGACCTCGACTGGGAGGAGTGGATCGGGCGGGGCTCCGGGGGACCGGGCAACCGCGCGCTGATCGAGCGCCTGCTGGCCGCGGCGCCGCCGGGCGGGGACGAGGTCTTCGCCCTGCGCGGCGGCCGGCTCTGGCTCCGGCTGGGCGTGGCCGTCTGGCGGAGGGATGCGTGATGGAGGGCGTGGGCAAAGCCCCGGATCGCGTTCGGGCAGATCGCGCCGGACGGCCTGCGGGCCATGCGCGGCCCGGAGGCCTACGTCGCGGGGTGCGGCCTCCCCCGCCCCCTGCTGGAGCTGGTCCGCATCCGGGCCTCCCAAATGGTAAGCGCGGGTTTCCCCCGCGCGCACGCGGGGTCAGCGGGGTCAAATGAATGGCAGTGCGCACTGCCTCGACATGCACACCCAGGAGGCGCGGGCGGCCGGAGAGAGCGAGCAGCGGCTGCACCTGGTCGCGGCATGGCGGGAGGCACCCTGCTTCACGGCCCGCGAGCGTGCGGCGCTGGCCTGGACCGAGGCCGTCACCCGCCCGGTCCTCGGCGGGGTGG
>JAJYVM010000402.1 GCA_021792015.1 Bacillota bacterium
GGCTGCTCTGGATCCTGGCCCGCTTGGGCGGTTGCCGCCGCGTGCTGGAGATCGGCACGAGCAACGGCTACAGCACGCTCTGGCTGGCGGATGCGGCCGAGCGGGTCGTCACCATCGAGCAGGACCCGACCAAGCGGGTCATGGCCCTGGAGAACTTCCGCCGCTCGGGCCTGGCCCCCGGCATCGCCCTCGTCGGCGGCGACGCCGGCGAGCTGCTGGCGGGCGGCCTCGGCACCCCGTTCGACCTGGTGTTCCTGGACGCCGACCGCGGCCGCTACGTGCAGTGGTGGCCCGCCGTCCGCCCGTCGGTCGCCATGGGCGGGCTGCTGGCCGTGGACAACGTGCTCTCCCATCCGCAGGAGTGCGCGCCGTTCCTGGATCTGCTGCGAGCCGACCCGAGCTTCACCACGCAGACGGTGGCCACGGGCAATGGCGTGACCCTGGCCTACCGGACGCGGAAGGACTGAACGAGGAAGGACGGAGATCGCGATGCGCTTGACCGTGCTCGGCTGCTGGTCGCCGATGCCCCGGACGGGCGGCGCGTGTGCCGGCTACCTGCTGGAGGAGGGGCAGACCCGCGTCCTCATCGACTGCGGCCACGCCGTCAGCAGCTTCATCGGGCGCCACATCGACTACAACCGCCTGGACGCCATCGTGCTCACCCACCTGCACGACGACCACCAGGCGGACGTGTACGCCCTGCGCCAGGCCATCGCCATCGACCTGCGCCTGGGGCTGCGCCAGGGCAGGATGCCCGTCTGGAGCCTGGATCAGCCGGCGGCGGAGTGGGAGCGCCTGCAGATGCCCTTCGCCCTGGAGACCCACCGGTACGCGCCCGGGGATGGCTTCACCGTCGGCGAGCTGGCCTTCGCCACCGCGCCCACGATCCATGCCCTGCCGTGCGCCGCCCTGCGTGTCACGGGCGGTGGCCGCACCTTCGTCTTCTCAGCCGACACCGCCCCGTCGCCCGTCGTCACGGAGCACGCCAGGGACGCCGACCTCTTCCTCTGCGAGGCGACCTACCGCCGCCCGGGCGACGGGCCCGTCAACATCCACCTGGCCGCCGCTGAAGCGGGCGCCATGGCCGCCGCGGCGGGCGTCAAGCGTTTGTTGCTCACCCACTTCCACCCCCGCCAGGACCCGGAGGCGCAGGCCGCCCTGGCGCGGGAGGCGTACGGCGGTCCCTGCGAGGCCGCGGTGGAAGGGCGCACCTACGAGGTGTAGCTGGCGTTTGTCCGCGCGCACAGGGACGTGCCGGTCATGGTGGATGAGGGCGTCTGGTCACCGGAGGATGCCTGGCGGGTGATCCGGGCCGGCGCCGCCGACATCCTGAACGTCTGGGTGGCGGAGGCCGGTGGCCGCGCCCCGGCGATGGAGTGTTTCCGGCTCGCGGAGCTGGCCGGTGTGGAGTGCGCCATCGGCAGCATGCCGGAGCTGGGGATCGGCACCGCCGCCCAGGCCCGCCTCGGCGTCGCCGCCCCTGGCCTGCGCCACCCCAGCGACGTGGCGGGGAGCCTCCACCAGGCCGACGACCTCGTTGTCACGCCCCTCCGCATCGAGGACGGCTTCGCCTACCCGCCGGAGGGGCCAGGCCTCGGGGTGGAGCCGGACTGGGAGAAGATCGCCTTCTAGCTCCATCCACGGGCGCGTCCGCGCGGGGTTCCGGCTCAGGATCGGAGGGGCGCGCGCCGCGTCCTCCGGGGCCCCCGCCTCCCCGGGCCGCTGCCCCGTCTGAGCCACCGCGGCGAAGCCATACAGCCGCCGCGTGGCCAGGCGCTGCCACCTGCAGGTGGCGGCTCTGCCCGAACCGAACGAAGAGGCGAGCCCACGGGTTGGTGGAGGAGGTCGATTCGTCATCGCCACGCTGGATCGGGCCGTCCGCTTCGCGCGGGCCTGGCTGGCCGAGAGGTACGACGCGGAGCGCATCCCCGGCTTTGTCGCCGCGGTGGCCCACCAGGGGACGGTCGTCCTCAACGAGGCGCATGGGTTCGCGGACCTCGAGGGCAAGGTCCCCATGACCACGGGCCACGTCTTTCGCATCGCCTCCCACTCGAAGACCTTCACGGCCACCGCCGTCATGCAGCTGGCCGAGGCGGGCCGCCTGCGCATCGACGACCCGGCGGCGAGCTACCTCCCCTGGCTGCAGGGCCACCGGGACGGCCGCTGGGCCCACGTCACCCTGCGGCAGCTGCTGTCGCACGGGGCCGGTGTCGTCCGCGACGGCCTGCAGAGCAACTTCTGGCACCTGGAGCGGCCCTTCCCCGACGCCGAGCGCTTCGTCGCCGAGATGCGCGAGACCGACCTCGTCCTCGACAACAACGTGAAGATGAAATACAGCAACTACGGCTACACGGTGCTGGGCCTGGTCGTGGAGGCGGTGACCGGGCAGCCGTACAATGCCTTCGTCGCCGACCGCGTCGTGGCCCCACTGCATCTGCGCCACACGTACCCGGACTACCGGCCGGGGCTGGCCGGGGAGTTCGCCACCGGCTACACCCGCCCCGTGGATGGCGCCCGCCTGCCGATCGAGCACATCGGCACGGGCGCCATGTCGGCCGCAACGGGCTTCTGCTCCACGGCCGAGGACCTGTGCGCCTATTTCACGGCGCAGATGACCGGCTCGGGCAAGCTGCTGAGCGATGAGGCCAAAAAGGAGATGCAGCACGCCGTCTGGCCGTCGCTGACGCCGGGCCAGCCGAGCAATGCGGAGTATGGCCTCGGCTTCCAGCTGCGCCGGAGCGAGGACCGCAAGCTGTTCGGCCACAGCGGGGGATTCCCGGGCTTCATCACGCGGACGCTGGCCGACGCCGCCGGGGGCCTTGTCATCACCGCGCTCACCAATGCCGTCGACGGACCGGCCGAGGCCATCGCCCTGGGGATCCACCGCATCATCCGCTACTTCGAGCAGCACGCGCCCGCCCCGGGGGCCCGCGACTGGTCAGCCCTCGAGGGCCGCTACGCCAACCTCTGGGGGACGATGAGCGTCATCGCGGCCGACGGCGGCCTTGCCACCGCGACGAGCGCCGGGTGGGATCCCCTGTCCGCCATGACCAAGATGGAGTGGGTGGAGGACCACACGTTCCGGATCACCGAGTGTGCCAGCGGGGGCTCCGAGGGCGAGCTGACGCGCTTCCACCCCGAGAACGGCACGCTCGAGCGGAGCGGGACGACCTCCTGGCCGGCCGAGCAGTGGCGCCGGATGCTGGCCGGCCGCACACGGATCAGCCTTCAGGGGCGGTGAGCGGGGCGGGCGCACCGGCCGGGGGAGCACGTACCGCACGAGCGCCGCGGCTGCTGACCGGCCCGCAGCGACCCAGCGGCGTGCGGCCTCGGGCCAGGCGGGCCGCGCATCGCCGGCGTGCGCCGGCCGCCCGGCCACCCGCCTGTGGCCAGGGCGATTACCAGAGCACCGGTGCGTCGTAACGCGCGATGTCTGCGTCGCCGGTCACCAGCGTGAGGCCTTCGCAAATGGCCTGGGCGACCAAGAGCCGGTCGAACGGGTCGCGATGGTGGAGCGGCAAGTCCCGGACCGCGAGGGCGTGCCGCAAGGTCACGGGCAGTGGGCCAGCGCTGACGCATGAGTGGTCGTGGGGGTCGGATCGAGGCAGCTACTGGGCTGGCGGCGGCGGCAGGTGTCCGATGAGGGCGTCAGCCGGAGGCGCGTGAGGGTCTGGGCGGGACGCGGTGGCCATCTCGGTGACTTGCTGGAGGGCGGTGACGAAGCCACAGGGCGCGGTCGAGCGTGAGCTGCGGGGCGGCAGCCTCTGGGCGGTCGCTTCAGACGATCAGGCGTAGCTGCGGCGAGCGGTCGCGCAGA
>JAJYVM010000011.1 GCA_021792015.1 Bacillota bacterium
GGCGGCGACGGCTTCCCCGGCGGCGACGGCGGCTTCGGTGGGGGCGGGGGCAGCGGCGGCGCCCACTCCGGCGGCGGCTTGGGCGGCTTCGGCGGCGGCGGCGGCTTCGGCGGCTACCTCGGCGGCGGCGGCGGCTTCGGCGGCGGCCGCGGCGGCGGCTTCTTCTTTCGCGGCGGCGGCGGCGGCGGGGCCGGCATGGGCGGGGCCGTATTCGCATACGGCGGTGTGCTCACGGTCCAGGACACCACGTTCGTGGGTGATACGGCTGAGGGTGCAGTCGGAGCGGGGGAGGTTGGAGCGGGCCTGGGTGGCGCCATCTTCCTCGACGGCGGTACGGACAACGTTGCGAACGCCCCGGGGGGCAGCGACAGCGGGCCGGTCACCGTGTCCGTGTCGAACTCCATCTTCTCGGGTAGCTCCGCGAACGGTGGGGACATCGCCGGGTACGAAACGGCGGTGCCGCTTGCTCCCACGGCGCTGGCGTTCGTCGGCGCCCTGCAGACGGGTATCAGTGGCCAATCCCTGGCCCCCGCGCCTGCGGTTCAGGTCAGTTCGAACACCAACCTGATCGATGCGACCGTGACGCTGTCCGCAGTCGGCCCGACCGGTGCGGTGTTGGCATCGGCCTCGGCCACCACGGTCGACGGCGTGGCCACGTTCCCGAACTTTGCCTTGGCTGTCCCGCACTCCGAGCCGGTTCAGCTCCAGGCATCGGTGTCCAACGGAGTGACCGTAACCTCCGCGCCCATCGAGGTCATCACCATGCCGACGGCGCCCCCCCAGGTCCTGGCGACGGCGGGCGCGGGCCAGGCGACGGTGGCGTGGGCGGCGCCGCTCGGCGGGCCTGTCGCGACCTACCAGATCACAGCGGAGCCCAACGGCCCCACGACCACCGTGGCGGGCTCCGTGTATAGCACGACCATCACGGGCCTGGCCAACGGCACGACCTATTCCTTCGCCGTGGCCGCCGTGAACGCGGCAGGCACGGGCCCCGCGCTGACCTCCAACCAGGTCACGCCGACCATGGGTCTGCCCGGCGCGCCCACGGACGTCAGCGCGGCGGCGGCGGACCAATCGGCGGTCGTCAGCTGGCAGCCGCCGACCTCGGACGGCGGTAACGCGGTCACCGGCTACACCGTCACCTCCAGCCCAGGCGGCGCCACGGCCAGCGTCGGTCCCGACGTCCTGGCCACGACCATCGACCACCTGGTCGACGGTACCTCCTACACCTTTACCGTGACCGCGACCAACGGGCTGGGTACGGGTCCGTCATCCCAGCCGTCCAATGCGGTGGTTCCCAGCGCCGGCGCCGCGCCGGCGGGCATCGTCCCGGCGGCCCCGACCGACATCACGGCCGTGCCGGGCAACCAGCAGGCGACCGTGTCCTGGGCGCCGTCGCCCTCGGCCGGCACCAGCCCCGTCACGGCGTACACCGTCACGTCCTACCCCAGCGGGTCGACGGCGACGGTCGCCGGCACCGTCTACAGCGCCACAGTGGGCGGCCTGGCGAACGGCACGCCCTACACGTTCACCGTCGTGGCCACCAACGACACGGGCAACAGCCTGGCCTCGGCCCCGTCCAACGCCGTGACGCCCGCCGCGGCATCGGCCGCGACCGGCACCCCGCCGAGCGCGCCGATCGACGTGAGCGCCGTGCCCGGTCCCGGCCGGATCACGGTGAGCTGGCAGCCGCCCCTTGCGCCCGGTACCAGCGGCGTCGACGGCTACCTCGTGTCGTCCAGCCCCGGCAACGAGGCCGTCACGGTCGCCGCCAGCGTGTACACGACGAGCCTGACGGACCTGCAGCCCCTGACCGGGTACACCGTCTCCGTGGTGGCCATGAGCGCCGCCGGGAACAGCCAGGCGGCCCTCTCGCCACAGGTGACGGCGCTGTCCGATGCGCCAGGCGCCCCGACGGCGGTGCTGGCGACGCCCGGCGACGGCCAGGTCATGGTCTCCTGGCAGCCCCCGCTTTCCGGCGGCGCCGTGGCTTCGTACACGGTGACGTCCACGCCCGGCAACGTGACGGACACGGTCGACGTGCCCGGGCCCTACCAGGTCACCCTGAAACCGCTGGCCAACGGCCAGCCGTACCAATTCCAGGTCGTGGCCAACGGCGCGGACGGCGAGACCTCGACCCCGACCAGCTCCAACTCCGTGACACCTGAGGCACCGTCGTCCACGTCGACGTCCACGTTCCCGCCGACCGTCGCCGGGATCAGCCCGGACACCGGTCCCGTGGCCGGCGGCACCACGGTCACCGTCACCGGCACCAACCTGACGGGGGCCACCGCCGTTGACTTCGGCGCCACGCCGGCGACCCATGTCACCGTGGTCTCGGCGACGACGATCATGGCCACCTCGCCCGCCGGCGCCGGCCTCGTCGACGTGACCGTGCTGACGCCGGCCGGGCAGAGCGCCGTCACGCCCGCCGACCGGTTCGGCTACCCGTCGGCGGCGGCTGGCATCACGCGCACGCTGACTGCCGGCTGGAACACGCTCTCGGTGCCCTTCGCGCCGCAGCAGCAGACGCTCGGGGACATGTTCCGGCGGCGCGACCAGATGAGCTTCCTGGCGGGCTACGCGTTCCGGGACGGCCGCTGGCAGCGCGTGAGCCTCGGCACGCCCACGTCGGTGTTCGCCCAGCCGATGACCGGTTTCTACGTCTACGTCACGCGACCCGTGACCCTGACCCTTACCCCCTCGTCCGATATCAACCCGCCGCCGTCGGTGGCCGTGGCGCCGGGCTGGAATCTGGTGGGGCCGTCCTCGGCATACGGCCAGCAGAGCTACGCGGACTTCGTGGGCGGGGTGGGCGGCGTGCTGGTCGACCCGAACGCGACCGGCGTGTCCTCCAGCGACCCGGCGGCCGATCCGACCGACCTGGTGACGGACGGGTACGCGTACTGGCTGTACACGAGCCAGCCCGGAACCCTGGCGGGCCGGATCGCGACCCCGACCAACGTGGAGCCGTAGGGCCTTTGTGACGGGCCGGGCGTACGCCCGGCCCGACCATGCACGCAAGCGGGTGCGTCAAGGGGTTGGGTGAGGTGGCCGAACCGGCCGTCGAGGCCTTCGTGGGCCGCGAGCGGGAGCTCGCCGTCCTGCGGCGCGAGTTTGCCGCCGCCTGCGCGGGCCGCTTCCGGCTGCTCACCATCCGCGGCGAGGCCGGCGCCGGCAAGACGGCCCTTGTGCGCGCCTTCCTCCGCTCCGTCGAGGTGGGGCCGGTGCTCACCGCCGTCGCCGATCCCGCGGAGGCCACCCTGCCGTTCGGCGTGCTCGGGCAGCTGGCCGGCCAGCTGCCGGCGGCGGCCAGGGCCGGTGCCGGGCTGCTCAGCCTTCGCCCGCCGCCGGCCAACGCCGACCCGCTCCTGCTTGGCGGCGAGCTGCTCGATGCGATCGATCGCCTGCCCGGGCCGGCGGTGATCTTTCTCGACCGGGTCGAATGCTGCGATGGCCTGTCCGAGCGCGCCCTGGTGTTCGCGGCCCGGAGATTGCAGGCCGCGCCCCTGCTGTGGATCGTCACGGGCACGCGCGAGCCCGCCGGCTTCGGCCGCCTCGTCACCGATGGGGAGGTGGGGAGCCGCATCGACCTCCGCGGCCTGGCGGCTCTGGACCTGGCCCGGCTGGCGCGCCGCCTGGGGGCGGGGCCGCTCGACCTGGCCGCCGCGCACCGCCTGGCCCGCCACACCGGGGGAAACCCCCGCCACGCCCGCGCCCTGCTCGAGGAGGTTGGCACGGCGGGCATTGAGCGCATCCGGGGCGCGCTGCCGGCGCCCAGGGCCGTGGCCGCCGACGTGCGAGCCCGGCTGGCGCGGCTCCCGGAGGACGCAAGGCACCTGGTCAACGCCGCGGCCGTGTGCGACGGCGGGGTGCTGCTCAGCGTGGTGCTCGGCGTGGCGGCTGCCGGCGGGCGGCCGGCCGACATGGACGCGGCCCTGCGGGACGCGCTGGCGGAGGGCCTGCTGGTGGAGGTGCCGGGGACGGCGGGGCGGGAGGTGACCATGCCCGACCCCCTGATCCGCGCCGCGGTCCACGACGCGCTGGCGCCGGAGGAGCGGCGGCGCCTGCACGCGTCGGCGGCGCGGCAGCTGCGGGGCACGCCGGCGCTGGTGCACCGGATCCTTGCGGCCAGCCGGCCGGATGCGGCCCTGGCGGATGAGGTGGGTATGGCGGCCGCGGACGCGCTGGCGGCGGGCGCCACGGAGCACGCCGCCCGGCTGGCCCTGTGGCGCGCCGACCTCACGCCGCCTGGCCCCGCGCGCGACCGCCTCTGGCTTTCCGCGCTGCGGACGGCGCTCGATGCCGGCTACGTGGGCCGGGTGAGCCGGCTGCGGGCGGACATCGGGGCGTGCGCGCCGAGCGCCGCGCGCACGTGCCTGCTGGCTTACCTCGATCTGGCCCTGGGGCGCGATGCGCGGTCGGGGCTCGGCCTCGCCGTGGCGACGGATCCGCCTGCCGGCCCTGGCGATCCCGACGCGGAGGCCGTGGCGGCGGCGGCTCTGGCGTGGGCGGCGTGGTCGGATGGCCGCTTCGCGGACGCCGAGACGTTTGGCGAGCGGGCGACCCGGCTCTGTGCGGGCAGGGCCGGGCTGCTCCCCATCGGGGCGCTGACGCTGCTGCTTGGACTCGCCAGCCAGGGGCGGCGCAGGGAGGCCCTCGCCCGGGCCGACGCGCTGGTCGGCCGGCGGTCCGGGGGCGGCGCCGAGCACGCGGCGCTGGTGGGGGCGCGGGCCCTGTTGCGCGTGATGTGCGACGAGCCGGCGGCGGCCGACCGCGATCTGGAGCGGCTTGTCGCCGCCGGGGCGTTTGGCGGGCCCGGGTGCTGGCCGGTCGCCCTCCTCAGCGCCCTGGCGGAGTGCCGCTTTCGCCTGGGGATGTGGGATGAAGCCGAGTCGTACGCCGAGGCGGCGGCGGACCTGGGCGCCGACCCGGCGGCGGCGTTCTTCCGTCCCTGGGCCGATGGTGTGGCCGCACACGTCCTGGCCGCCAGGGGCAGGCTGGATGCGGCCGAGGCCCACGCGCGCGCGGCCCTGGCCGCCCTGGGCCAGACGGGGGTGGGGCAGCCCGCACGGATGGCCCACGCCCACGCGGCCGCGGCCAGCGTCCGCCGGGCGCGCGGGGACCCGGGGGGTGTCCTGGCCGCGCTTGCGCCCGTGCTGGCCGAGCCGGTGCGCGGCTGGATGGTGGCGCTCGGACGCCTGCGGGCGCGCGTCATGTGGGCCGAGGCGCTGGTCGACCTGGGGCGCCGGGCGGAGGCGGCGGCGGGGCTGCGCGAGCTGGCGGAGGGGCTGGCGGCTCGTGGCGGCACGCCCGCGGCTGCCGGCATGGACCTTGCGCGCCTGCGCGGCCGGCTGGCCGAAGACGGCGGCTACCGGGCGGCAGCCGAGGCCGCGTTCGTGGAAGGCCTGGCGCTGCCGGACGCCGAGGCCCCGTTTGAGGCGGCCCTGCTCGAGACGGCGTACGGCGGCTTCCTGCGGCGGGCCGGGCAGCGGCGGCAGGCGGCGGAGGTCCTGCACCGGGCACGCGCACGCCTGGTGGCGCTGGGGGCCGCGCCCGCCCTCGCCGGGTGCGACCGCGAGTTGCGGGCGTGCGGGGTTTCACCGTGCGGCGGCGGCCCCGGCGACCTGACGGAGCGCGAGCGGCAGGTCGCGGGGCTGGTGGCCGCCGGCCTGTCCAATCGGCAGGTTGCCGCCGAGCTCCATGTCAGCGCGAAGGCCGTCGAGTATCACCTCAGCCGGATCTTCACGAAGCTGCGCATCCGCGGCCGCGGCGACATCGCCGCGCGCCTACCCCAGGTCCTCGCCCAGCGGCCCTAGGGTCGTTTTAGGGTTCCTCCCTACAGGCTTCGAGGGTGCCGTCGGCTGATTCCCGCCCTATCTGCCCCGTCTGCGCCCAGGCGCGGGGGCTGATGAAGCGGGCGGTCTGCCGTCCGCGAGCGGGTCAGAAGAGGGTAGGGTGGTCGGTCATGCAGCGGCGACGGGGACTTCATCGGGCAGCGGCTCGCGCGTTCAGGCGTCGCGCGCTGCGGGCTGGCTGCCTCGTCCTCACGTATCTTGTGGGCATCGCGGGGCTGGGGGGCGTCCTGTTCCCCGGGGCGGCCGCCGCCGCGGGCGGCGCGGTGGCCGGCATCTCACTGTCGAACTACGCCATGGGGGCCTCCGGCGTCACGTGGACCTTCGCGCTGCTGACCACCGCTGCCCTGGATTCCCCGGCCAACACCGGTGAGCAGGGCCAGTTGGTCATCACGGAGGCGGACGGGGTGAGCTTTCCCCCCGTCTCCTCGACCTCCCCGAACTATCAGTTGGTCATGACCCTGCCGTCGGGCGGGGGGACGGCGCTGCAGCCGAGCCTGATCCAGCCGTCCGGGAGCATGCTCACGGTCACCCTGCCCAGCGGGTCAATCCCATCCGGCACCACCTTCGCCTTTACGGTGGGCGGTGTCACCAACCCCATCGCCGCTGGCCTGTCGGACAGCCTGACGATGACGGGGACCAACCTCAACGCGCCGTGCCCGATCGGCGTCGCCAACTGCACCGGCACCACGAAGGTCGGCGTCTTCACGACGTCACCCCTGTCGTTCGCGTACACCAACCCGATCCCCACCGCCTCCGTCTCGCCGGCCACATCCGGCCTGCCGGCCACATGGACCGTCAGCGTGCCCGGCCTTGCCCTGTCTGGCGGCGACTCCATCACGCTCGCGGCCTACACGCTCTCCGCGACGTCGCCGACCGACGCGGCATCGTTCCCGACCCAGGCGTCGGATTACCAGATCAACGGGGCCCAGGTCGCGGGGTTGGGGGTTGCGCCTGCCACCGTGGAGGCCGTGGGCGCCGGCATCACCGCGGGCACTCTCGGCGTGCCGGGGGTCACGCTGACCCTGCCCGCGGGCGCCAGCACGCCGACCGGTACCCTGACCATCACCGCTCAAAACACCATCAATCCGGCCACGTCCGGCCAGGTCTTCCTGCAGGTGCAGGTGGGGTCCAGCGAGCCGCTGGCCGGCGGCCTCACCTCGGTCCAGTTGACCGAACCCACCCAGGCGCCGGCGCCCACCGTGAGCGTCGCCGACGCGGCCGAGGGCGCCTCCGGGGTCGCCTGGACGCTGAACTTCACGAATCCGGCGGACCTGGGCGGCAACTCGAGCTTGGCCGGTCAGCCCGAGATCGTGGTCCACGACAATGGCGGCGCCACCTTCTCGTCCAGCGCGACGTACACGGTGACCGGACGCGAACCGGACGGGGTCGCCATTTCCGGGGCAACCGTGACGGTGCCGGCCAGCAATGACCTGGTCGTCACCTTCCCCACCGGTCAGGCCATACCGGCTGGAACCACGCTCACCGTCGTCATGAACGACGTGACCAATCCCTCCGCCTCCCAGGACACGTTGACCATCGCCGGGCTCGACCAGAACGCGCAGGTGTGTCCGCCCGCTGCGGGCGCGGCAGCCGCGTGCGCACTGGAAAGCGTAACGGCATTCACGGCCTTCACCACGCCGACCTTTGACTTCACGGTGCCCACGGTCGCCGTCACCACGGCCTCGCAGCAGGCGGGGGCGACGACGCCCTGGACGGTCGCCTTTCCCAGCAACGCCCTGAGTGCGGGGGACACCATCACCCTGGCCGCATGGACGGAGTCGACGGCGTCCTCCGGCGCGCCGCTGACCGAGCCCGCGCTCCCCACGCAGCCATCCGCCTACACGATTGCGTGGGCCGGCGGACAAGGCAGCCCCGCGCAGGTTTCCGCGACGGACGTGAGCACGGGACTGACGCTCGCCGGCGCCCCAATGGCGATCCCCGCGGTTGTGCTGACGGTTCCCAGCGGGGGGCTCCCAGCGTCCAACCTGCGCATCGCGTTCGAGGCGACCAACCCCGGCCCGGGTGCCCTCTACGCGTGGGTGCAGGCGACGGGCCAGGCGGCGATCTCCGGATCGACGGGGATCACCCTGCAGCCGCCCAGCGTGACCGCGGCGCCAACGACGGCCACGCTCTCCAGCTACGTGCCGGGTGCCCAGAATGTGGCGTGGACGATGAAGTTCACGGTGACCGGCGGCAATTTGGGCGGCGGAGCGGGCGCGCAGCCCGAGCTGTTCCTTCGCGATGCCGACATCCTGCAGACGACCCATTGCGTGTCGTCCCCCACATGCGCGCAGGAGGCCCCGGGCACGGTGTTCCCCACCAACCTGCAGGACTACGCGGTGTCGGGGGGCGGCGCGGCTCTGCCGGCGCCAGCCAGCGTGAGCGTGGATAACTCCGGGGTGACCCTGCTGTTTCCGCAGAACGCGACCATCCCGGCGGGCACAGACCTCACGCTGAGTGTCGCCGGCGTGACCAACCCGGTTCCGGCGGCTGCGAGCGATCCGATCACGATCGAGGGAATCGACCACAACGCCCTGGTGTGCGCGCCGGCCGCGTCGGGCGGGGCCACTTGCGCCCCCCAGGATCTGTCCGTATTCACGACGAGCACCAGCGTGACGTTCATC
Source organism: Bacillota bacterium (assembly GCA_021792015.1). GTDB lineage: Bacteria > Bacillota > Sulfobacillia > RBS10-35 > JAJYVM01 > JAJYVM01. Next base: position 8,483 of record JAJYVM010000011.1, read on the forward strand.
GCGCCCGCGGCGACCCTCAGCTCGACGGTCTCGGGGGCGCCCGGCACGACATGGACCCTGAACCTGCCGGTGCCGTCGATGACCGGCGGCACCATCGCGCTGGCGGGGTACCTGCAGGCCCAGGCCGCCGCCAGCCCGGCCGGGTTCTCGTCCCAGGCCGGGGACTACCAGATCGCCGTGCCCGGCGTGAGCAGCCCCATCGCACCCACGGCGGTGGCGCCCACGACACTGACCGTGGGCGGCCTGGCGGTGGCGGGCGTCGTCCTGACCCTGCCCGCGAACCTGAGCCTGCCCGCCGGCAGCATCACCGTCACCGCCCTGGACACGACCAATCCCGATGCCGCGGGCAATCTGAGCCTGGCGGAGTCGGTCGATGGCGGCTCGCCGGTGACGGCCCAGACGGGACTGGGGATTGACCCGACCGGTTCGGCCGTCACGGCGAACGAAGTCCACATCGCGCAGGCGAACACCGCCCCCCTGCCCGCCTCTTCCCTTCCGGCGCTGCCACCCGGCAGCGGTTCTGAGGCGTTCCCCTTCGTCGACCTGAATGTCACCCTTCCCGGCTGCAGCGGTCCCCAGGGCGTGTGCCTGACCGTGACCGCGCAACACACCCATTCCGACGCCACCCTCGTCGGCGGCGTGGAGACCCTGGTCGTCAGCTCCCCGACCGTCCAGGTCGCGTTCTCGACCTCTTCCGCCACCTCATTCTGCGCAAGCACCGGGGCGTCGTGCACGATCACGGTGGGCGCCGTCGATGCGACCACCGGCCTGCCCCTTCCCTCCAGTTCCGTGAACAACACGATGACGTTCGTCCTGCCCCCAGCGGGCGCCGACGTGGCGTTCACGGCGGCGTTGACCTCCAACGTTCCCGACTCGGCCCAGACGGCGTCCACGCCGCCCTACCGGATCTCCGTGCTGCCGATCGGGCTCGAGCAGCTGGACGTGCTGCCCTTCAAGATCATCTACGCCCCGCCCGGCGGGGGCAGCCGCTCGTCCTTCGCCCTGCAGCAGAGCCAGTCGAGCTCGACCTCGTACGCCCTGGGCAGCGATGTATCGAACAGCACCAGCAGCGAGACCGCCCTCGCGCTGTCCGAGAAGGCGTCGGCGGCCTACGACGGGATCGGCGCGAACGCCAACGCGAAGCAAGAGTGGGACACCACGGACAAGACCACGACCACGAACTCGACGACGACCAAGACCGGGGTGACGTTCACCAGCTCAGAGGGCGAGACGTGGACGGCGGCCGCTCCGGCGGGTGCCCTGGACCAAGCCGGGGTCGCGCCCTGGCGGTATGACCAGTTCGTCCTCGTTCCGCATCCGCAGTTCGCCATTTACGATGGCATCACGTGCCCGTATGGGGCGGCGCCCACCGGCGCGGGCGCCTGCCCGAACGGTGCGCCGCAGGGGGCCATCTCCTACGGCATGCTGGGGGCCGGGGCCAGCATGGTGGAGGTCTCGGCCAACCAGCTCTACACGTGTTCGCTTGGCGCCCCCCTGGCCATTCCGGGCGACTACATCCCGCCACTTGTGCTGGCGCCGAGCGAGTGCACCAGCCTGCTGGCTCTTGACCCGTTTGCGCCGGCACCCGGCCGGGCCGCCAGCCAGGCCAACTCTCCGCAAACCCTCAACGCGGGGAACAGCCAGGTCGCGGTGCCGGTGCAAACGGTGGCGCTGGGCGTTCCAGGGGGCGGTACCGGCGGGCCCTATGCGGTGAGCCTCACCTCGTCGGCGACGACGTCGGTCAGCACCACCCAGTCCTCGAAGTTCAGCGCCACGGTCGACAGCGTCTTCTCCGCCAGCGAGGGCGGCGGCCTGACGGCCGGCCTCAAAGGGGCCAGCGCCAGCGCCGGATTCGAGTACACGCAGACGCAGGGCAGCTCCGTCACCCAGTCGGTGACGATCACCACCAGCAACAGCCAGGCGACCACCTGGAAGGAGTCCGCGACGGCGACCCTGAACGATGCGCAGCAGCCCATCACCACATCGATCTGGCTCGACGGACGCTGGGGGACCCTGATGTTCCAGGTTCCGAAGGCCTCGGTCTCCGGCGTGAGCCCCCAGAGCGGCGCCGTCGGCACCCAGATCACCATCGCCGGCGACGGCTTTTGGAACGGCGCGGAATCGGTGCTCTTCTGCCCCGTGGGTGGCGGGCCGTGCAGCTACGGGAGCGACGTGAACGCCACCAGCAACCTGGCCATGACGGCGGTGGCGCCCGCCGACCTGATCCCCGGCACCTACACGGTCGAGGTCCGCGACCCCGGCGGCACCGGCACCGCAAGCTGCGGCCAGGGCGCCAGCACCTGCGACCAGTTCACGGTGACCTCCGCCACGACGGGCGGCCCGGCCGTGGACAGCGTCACGCCGGCCGGCGGGTCGAGCGCGGGCGGCAACCTGGTGACCCTGACCGGCACCGGCCTCGCCGGGGTGACCCAGGTCTGGTTCGGCGAGAGCGACCCGAGCCAGGATCCCGCGACGTTCAAGGCGCTCCAGGCCGGAGGCGCGGCCAGCGGGGCGGCTGTGGCGCCGGCGCCGCTCTTCCGGATCATCAACGAGTCGAAGATCGTGGCCTGTGCCCCGTCCGTGCCCCTGCCCGGCCCGGTCTGGGTCGCGGCGTACGATGCGGCCACCGGCACGTGGAGCACCGTCACACCCGGGGACGAGTACACCTACAGCGCTGGTCTGCCCGAGGGGCCGTGCAACCTGCAGAACACGCAGGGTGCGCCAAGCGTCGCCTCGGTGTCGCCCACCGTGGGCCCAGCCAACGGGGGCACGACCATCACGGTGACCGGGCTGCGATTCAAGCCGCAGGACGTGGCGACCGCGTGCACGCTGCAGGGCTGCGCGCCCGACTCGACGCTGACGATCCTGCCGGCGCCGTCCGTCGAGTTCTGCCCGGTCCTCGGCGGGGCCTGCGTCCAGGGCACCAACGTGGAGGTGCAGAGCGGTTCCCAGCTGAGCGTGGAGGTGCCGCCGGGCAGCGGCGTGGTGGACGTGCGCGTGGGCAATTCCGCGGGCTTCAGCGCGACCAGCCTCTATGACCTGTTTGCGTACGCGGCGCCCCCCACCTGTCCCGCCGCCGGGTGTCCGGCGGTGCCCGGCAGCCTCTCGCTCGGCGCGAGCCCCGCCCACGCGGTGGCCGGGCTGCAGCCCGTGACCGTCACCGCCGAGGTGCTGGACAGCCTGGGCCAGCCGATGGACAAGCAGGCGGTCAACTTTACCGCCACCGGCGCGGGCGTGACCTCCGGCTCGGCTCAGGTCCAGACCGACGGGGCCGGCATCGCGACCTGGCAGCTGCAGTCGGCGGCTCCCGGTCAGGTGTCGATCACGGCCACGGTGGACGGCTCGACCGGCGACCTGCTGCTGATCAACCGCACGTCGGCGGCCTTCGTGCCGGCACCGATCGTCCAGGGCATCAGTCCCGCGAGCGGCTCGCCGGCCGGCGGCAACACGGTGACGGTCACCGGATCGGGCTTCAGCGATGCGACCGCGGTGTACTTCGGCTACGCGGCAGCCGCCGGCTTCCAGGTGCAGTCCGACACCGAGATCACGGCCACGGCGCCGCCGCAGGCCGGAGCCGCGGCGGTCGATGTGACCGTGGCGAACCCGGCCGCGCAGAGCGGTCCGGTCCCAACGGACGTCTACACGTACGGAACCCCGGCGACGCCAACTGCGACCGCGGCGCCGGCTGTCACCAGCGTGACGCCGGACGCCGGCTCGCCGGCAGGCGGGACCCAGGTCACGATCACCGGCCAGAACTTCACGGGCGCCGAGCGGGTGGACTTCAGCGGCGCGCCGGCGACGAGCTTCACGGTCAACACGGATGGCACGATCTCAGCGACGGCGCCGCCCGGGACCGGCACGGCCTACGTGACGGTGACGACAGCCGCCGGCAGCAGCGTCGCCGTGCCCGCCGGCCAGTTCAGCTACCTGCCGCCGCCGACCGTGACCAGCCTGCAGCCGGCCGGCGGGGCCTTCCAGGGCCCGACCACCGTGACCATCGCCGGCAGCGGCTTCACCTCCGTCGGGGATACCGTCATGTTCGGCCAGGTGCCGGCGACCGACGTCACGGTCGTCTCCGACAGCGAGATCCTGGCCACCGCACCGCCTGGCGCCGCGCCGGGCCCGGTGGCGGTGACCGTCACGGCCGCGTGCGGGAGCCCGGCGTCCGTCAACGCGACGGCCTGCGGGAGCAACGTGGCATCGCCGGCCTCCACGTTCACCTACCTGCCCCTGCCGGCGGTGACGGGCCTGAGCCCGTCCACCGGCCCCGGCGGCACGCAGGTCGCCATCAGCGGCACCGGATTCACCACGGCGACCACGGTGGCGTTCGGCACGGTGCCGGCCACCAGCTTCCAGATCGACTCCGACGGCCAGATCACGGCCACGGCGCCGGCGCTGGCCCCGGGCGCGGTGGACGTCACGGTGGCGACGGCCTGCGGCAGCGGCGCGAGCCGGGCGACGAGCTGCGGCAGCAGCGCCACGGGCGGCGACGACCTCTTCACGGAGACCGCGGCGCCGGCCGTCACGGGGGTGTCGCCCGCCAACGGGCCACTTCGGGCGGCCACGGCCGTCACCATCAGCGGCACCGGGTTCACGGGCGCCACCAATGTCGCGTTCGGGACGGTGTCCGCCGGCTTCAGGGTGGTCTCGGGCGATGAGATCACGGCGACGGCCCCGGCCGCGACGGCGGCGGGCGCGGTCGACGTCACCGTGACCGTGTGCGGCACGGGCGGGCAGGGTTGCGCGACCAGCGTGATCCGCGCCGCCGACCGCTTCGGCTACCTCCCGCCGCCGGCGGTGAGCAGCGTCTCGGCGGCCGGCAGCAGCAGCGTGGCGGGCGCCAGCGTCACGATCGAGGGCGCCGGCTTCACGACGGCCACGCAGGTGGACTTCGGGTCCACCCCGGCGGCGGGCTTCACCATCGACTCCGACCGGCAGATCACCGCCGTCCTGCCCGCTGGCGCCGGCACGGCGGATGTGTCCGTGACGACGGCGTGCGGAACGCCGGGCACGGCGGACGCCACCAGCTGCGGCACGTCCGTGGCGGGCCAGTTCAGCTACGGCTCCGGGCCGGTGGTGCAGGCCCTGGCCCCGGCCAGCGGTCCGGCGGCCGGCGGCACCGTGGTGACCATTCATGGCACCGCCCTCTCCGGGGCCACCGCCGTCCTCTTCGGCGGCACGGCCGCGCTCAGCTTCGGCTACCCGCAGGGCCCGGACGGCCCCATCGCGGCCGTGGCGCCGCCCGGCACGGGCACCGTGGAGGTCACGGTCACCACGGCCAACGGGACGAGCTCGCCCACGGCGGCGGCCGCCTTCAGCTACCTGCCGCTGCCCGCGGTGACCAGCGTCCAGATCCCCAGCGGCCCGCTCACGGGCGGGGAGACCGTCATCCTGGGCGGCAGCGGCTTCAGCACGGTCTCCGGCTCGGTCTACAGCTCCGTATACGGGGCGGTGTACGGCGCGGTCATGTTCGGCTCCGTGCCGGCCACCCGGATCACGGTGGTCTCCGGTGATGAGATCGTGGCGACCGTCCCGGCGGCGGCGAGCCCAGGCACGGTCGACGTGACCGTGACGGCGGCCTGCGGCAGTGGCGCCACGGCCTGCGGCACCAGCGTCGCGGCGCCGGGCGACCGCTTCAGCTACCTGCCGCCGCCCGTCATCACGTCCCTGAGCGCCGGCGGGGGCCCGGTCAGCGGCGGCCAGACCGTCGCCGTCAACGGATCCGGCTTCACCACGGCCCAGGAGGTCCTGTTCGGCCCCCGGGTGGCGACCATCGAGTCGGTGACCGACCAGCAGATCACGGTCCTGGCGCCGCCCGGAACGCCGGGCGTGGTGGACGTCACCGTGATCACCGGCTGCGGCGGCGCCGCGACGGCCAACGCCACCAGCTGCGGGGCCAGCCTCCCCGCGGCCCTGGGCGGCACCTTCACCTATGGCTCCGGCCCCGTGGTCACCTCGCTCTCGCCGCGCAACGGACCGACGGTCGGCGGCACCGCGGTGACCATCACCGGGTCGGGCCTGACCGGGGCGTCGGGCGTGATGTTCGGCGGCACGGCCGCACAGGGGTTCACGGTCCTGGGCGGCGGCGCCATCGTGGCGACGGCACCGCCGGGGAGCGGCACGGCGGAGGTGATGGTCACCACGCCGGACGGAACGAGCGCGCCGGCGGCCGCCAGCCTGTTCACCTACCTGCCGCCGCCAGCCGTGACCAGCGTGAGCGCGCCGAGCGGGCCCCTTGCCGGCGGCACCACCGTGGTCATCGGCGGCAGCGGGTTCACGACCGTGGCCGATGCCGTGTACTTCGGCGCGCAGCGCGCCAGCGGCGTCACCTTCGTCTCGGACCAGGAGCTCATGGCCACCGTGCCGCCATCGGCCGCATCCGGCACGGTGAGCGTCACGGTGAGCGCGGCCTGTGACACCCCGGCCACAGCCGGCGCGACGGCCTGCGGGACCAGCGCGGCCGCGGCCGGAAGCGGCTTCGGCTACCTGCCGCTTCCCGTCATCGACTCGCTCAGCACGGGTACCGGCGCCCTCACGGGCGGCGAGCAGATCACCATCAGCGGCACCGGCTTCCGGACCGTCAGCCGGGTGGACTTCGGCTCCGAGGCGGCGACCATCGAGTCGGCGACGGACGGCCAGGTCACGGTCCAGGTGCCCCCGGGCATCTCCGGCACCGTGCCCGTCACGGTGACGACCGAGTGCGGCACCGCCGCGCTGGCCGACGCCACGTCCTGCGGCACCAGCCTGGCCCAGGCCTCGGGCTCCGGCACCTTCGGGTCCCTGCCCGCGCCCCGGGTGACCGCCGTCAGCCCCGTGGCGGGACCGGCCTCGGGCGGCACGACCGTCACCATCACCGGCACCGGCTTCACCACCGTCACGTCTGTCGATTTCGGCGGCGTCTCGGTGAGCTTCACCCACGACCCGAGCGCCATCGACACCGAGCTGACGGCCACGGCGCCGCCGGGCCCGGCGGGCACCACGGTGGACGTGACGGTCACGTCCGTCTGCGGCAGCGCCGCCAGCGCCACGCCGACCAGCTGCGGCGGCAGCGGGGCGAGCCCGGCTGACCACTTCGCCTACCTGCCCCTGCCGGCGGTCACCGGGGTCAGCCCGTCCGCCGGCGTGGTCGGCGGCGGTACCACCGTGACCATCAGCGGCACCGGGTTCACGACCGCAATCGGCGTGTCGTTCGGGACCGTCCCGGCGACATCGTTCCAGGTGGTGTCCGACCAGGAGGTCATGGCCGTGAGCCCCGCGGGGGCGGCCGGCGCCGTCGACGTGACGGTCGTCACCAGCTGCACGGGCGCGTACGCGCAGACGGCGACAAGCTGCGGCAGCAGCACGGCCAACACGGCCGACCAGTTCACGTACTACCCGAGCACCGTGGCCGTCGTGACCCGCATCCTGAGCCCCGGGTGGAACACCCTGTCCATTCCGTTCCCGCTGGCCCACCCGGAGCTGTCCCAGATCCTGTCGGACGGCGGAGCGTCGCTGAAGGCAGCGTACGTGTTCCATGACGGCCGCTGGCGGTTTCTGTGGCTCGGTCCGGACAACGCGCTGCGGCAGCCCATGAGCGCCCTGTACCTGTACATCGGGGGCAGCAGGGACGTGACGGCGACGCTGACCCCGGACATCCCGGCGCCGAGCGCGAGCCGGCAGCCGCCGGCGCCGCAGGCGCCGTCGCAGCTTGCGCTCAGCCCCGGCTGGAACCTGGTGGGCCCGTCCGCCGTCCTCGGCCAGCAGAGCTACGCGTCGTTCCTTTACAACATGCAGGACGGCCAGGTCAGCATGCTGATCGACCCCAACGGGGCGGATGTGCCGGTCTATGGCCCCGTGGGGGATAAGGGCGACAGCGTCCGCAACGGTTTCGGGTACTGGATCTACGTGACCCAGCCCGGCCAGCAGCTGGTGGGACAGATCCTGACCGGCGGCTCACCGGGGCCGGACAACCGCGGCCGCTGATGGCGGCAGGCCGGGGCAGCGGCGGCCGCCGAACCCCGGCTCGCCCGCCCAGGAAGCCAAAGCAAGGGCGCCCGGACGTACGTCCGGGCGCCTTCACAATGCTGCGTTGGAAGCGGACCTCAGTCGTCGGCCGGGTCGCCCACGTTGGCGGCGTAGGTGCCGGTGGGCTCGTCCACCGGCGCGTAGGCCGAGACGTCCACCTCGGCGGCCAGGCGCAGGGAGGCGGAGGTCACGGCGCGGATGATGCGCTCGAGCCCGCCCTCCTGGAACAGCTCCGATGGGCCCTGCACGGCCAGGGCGGCGATGGCGCGGCCGCTGCCGCCGAACACCGGCGCGGCGACCGAGCTCTGGCCCGTGCGCGCCTCGTCGCGGCTCACGGCGTACCCGCGGCGCCGCGTCTCCTGGACGCTGTGCAGCACATCGTCGGGGGCGGTGGGCGTGCTGTCGGTGAGCGGCGGGAACGGGGCCGACTCCAGGATCAGATCGCGCGCGGCCGCCTCGGGCATGAAGGCCAGCAGGGCGCGGGCGGCGGCCGTGGCGTGCAGCGGCAGGTGGGTGCCGGAGGCGATGCCCGTGGCGCCGGCGCGGCCGTCGGCCAGCGCGACGGAGACGGGGTCGCCCTCGGACCAGACGGTCAGGAAGGCCGTGCAGCCGGTCTCGGTGGCCAGGCGGCGCAGGTAGGGGACGCTGGAGCGGCGCAGGGCCTCGCCGGCAGAGAACGGTTGACCGAGTCGGATGAGGGCCGGACCGAGCCGGTAGCGGCGGGTCAGGCTGTCCTGGACGATGAACTCGTGCCGGCGGAGAGAGTTGAGCATGCGGTGCAGTGTGCTCTTGGGGATGTTGTGCCGGCGACTGAGCTCCGTGATGCCGCTGCCGTGGGGGGCTTCGGCCAAGCTGCTCAGCACCTCGACGGTCCGGTCGACCCAGATCAAGGATCTGCATCTCCTTTCGGCGATGGGGGGCACGTGCTAGGATGGCCCTCGGTTGGCCCCTGCGGAGCTGGCCCTCCATGTCGCCGCGATGCGCATTGCGTCGCATCGCCATGGATTCTGACGGAACTGGCGGAGTTCCCTGTCGAAGGGTAATTCTCGCCGTCGGAACTGTCAATGACACTTTCGTTGGATTTCGACGAATATCGCGAGGTGGCTCACGCGCATGGTGGACATGTGTTTGCGGGACGCGACGCTGGTAACGCCGACCGGGTTGCGGCGGGCGCACCTGCTCGTGGCCGGCGGCCGCATCGCGGACATTGTCGAGTTTGGAGAGGTGGGCGCGGGCGGGGCGGGGGCCGGAGCGGCGGGCGCGCAGCCGGCCCCGCTGCCGGCGGCGCGCGCGACCATCGAGTGCGGCGGCCTGCACGTGCTGGCCGGCGCGATCGATGCCCACGTGCACTTTCGCGAACCCGGCCTGTCCTACAAGGAGGACTGGGACACGGGCTCGCGGGCCGCGGCGTGCGGCGGCGTGACGACGGTGCTCGACATGCCGAACGTGCAGCCGCCAACGCGCGATCCCGCGGCGCTGGCCATGAAGCTGGCGTGCGCGCGCGGGCGGTCGTTTGTGAACTTCGGGCTTTACGGCGTCATCGCCGACGACGGGCCCGAGGCGGTGCTGCCGCTCGTGCGGGCCGGCGTCATCGGGTTCAAGGTGTTTCTCGGCGAGACGGTCGGCGGCATCCCGTCGCCGGATGACGGGGCGCTGCTGGCGGCCATGCGCGTCGTCGCCGGGGCCGGGCTGCGGGTGGGCGTGCACGCGGAGAACAACGCGCTGCTCAGGTGGTTTGGGGATGAGGTGCGCGCAAGCGGCCGCCGCGACCCGCTGGCCCACCCCGACGCGCGGCCGGTCATCGCCGAATCCGAGGCCACCAGCCGGGCGATCCTGCTGGCGCGGGAGGCCGGCTGCCCGCTGACCGTGCACCATGTCACGTGCGCCCCGGCAGCCGAGCACGTGCGGGCGGCCCGCGCGCGGGGCCAGGACGTCGTCGGCGAGACCTGCCCCCAGTATTTGCTGCTCAGCGCGGACGACATGGCCCGCCTGGGGCCGATGATGAAGATCAATCCGCCGGTGCGGGGGCCGGGGCACGCCGAGGCGCTGTGGGAGGCGCTGCGCGCGGGCGGTCTGAGCATGGTGGGCTCGGACCACTCGCCACACGCGCTGGAGGAGAAGCAGGGGGACATCTGGCAGGCGGCCGCGGGCTGGCCCGGGGTGGAGACGCTGCTGCCGCTGATGCTGACGGCTGCCGTCGAAGGCCGCTGCACGCTGTCGGATGTGGCGCGCTGGCTTGGCGAGGCCCCGGCGCGGACGTGGGGGCTGTGGCCGAAAAAGGGCAACTTGGCGGTCGGCGCCGACGCCGACCTCACGGTGTGCGACCTCGGCCATCACGGCGTGGTGCGGGCGGAGGGCCTGCACAGCAAGCACCGCTTCACGGCGTTCGAGGGGCGGACGCTGCGGGCGCGGGTCGTCGCCACGCTCGTCGGCGGCGAGATCGCCATGCGCGGCGGCGAGGTGGTCGGCCCGCCGCGCGGGCAGTGGCTGCGGCCGAGCGAATAGGCGCCGGGCTCGGCTCCCCTCCCGCGACGCTCAGGCGGGCCCAGGCGGCGTGCTGCGGAACCAGGTGAGAGGCTCCGCACCCGACGAACCGGCGCGCCGCGGAATCGGGGCGCGCACCGGCCCGTGCGACGGGGTCTCGGGCCCCGCGCTTCCCGGCGTCGCGCCCGGCAGGCGGGGCGGGCCTGTGTGGCGCGTCGCACCGACGGCATGCTGACCCTATAATCGTCCGGGGGGCAGGCCATCACCTTGTCGCAACGACTCGCCGTGCGCTTCGCCGGAATGAGCTGGGACAACCCCCTGACGGTGGCGTCGGGGATCTACGTGCCGTGGGGCCGCGACATGCCGCAGCTGCCGCTCGGCGAGCTCGGCGCCGTGACCTGCAAGAGCGTCAGCACCGAGCCGTGGCCGGGCAACGTCAAGCCGTGGTTCGCCGACCTCGGGGCCGATCTCGGCATGCTCAACGCCATCGGCATCCGCAACCCCGGGATCGACGACTACCTCCGCGACTTCACGGACGAGCTGCGCGCGATCGGCAGGCCCCTGATCCAGAGCCTGGCCGCCGTGCGCGTGGAGGACTTCTGCCGCCTGGCCGCCCGCTTCACCGAAACCGGGCTGTTCGCCGCGCTTGAGCTCAACATGTCCTGCCCGAACACCGACGGGGCGCAGATGGCCTTCGGGCAGGCGCCCGAGCCCGCCCATGACCTGGTTCGCGCCGTGCGCGCGGAGACGGACCTGCCGATCATCGCCAAGCTCACGCCGAACACGGCCGACGTCGCGGCGGTGGCCCGCGCCTGCGCCGAGGCGGGGGCGTCGGCGCTGACGCTGATCAACACCGTGCTGGCCATGGACATCGACGTGCGCACCGGCCTGCCGCGCACGGGCCTGCGCACGGCCGGCCTGTCGGGTCCGGCCATCCGGCCCCTGGCGCTGCGGATCGTCTGGGACGTGCACGCGGCCGTCGACCTGCCCATCATCGGCGCCGGCGGCATCGGTAGCGCCGAGGACGCGCTGAAGTTCATCCTCGCGGGCGCGACCGCGGTCGCCGTCGGCACGGCGGCCGTCCGGCGCCCGCCCGTCATGGGCGAGATCCTGGACGGCCTCGACGCCGCCTGCGCGGAGCGGGGGACCGACATCGCGGGGCTGGTGGGGCTGTCCCACCGGCTGCTCGCCGAGCGGGCGGCGGCGGTCGCCGCCGACAGGGATTCCGGCGCGGTCACGCGCTGAAGGGCGCGCCACATGCTGCGGGCCCGCCTCCGGCCGCGGGCCGACCCGACCCGCGGTGCCGTGCCGCGGAGCGTATTTCGGCAATCCATCTGGGGTGGCGGGTCGCATCACCAGGCGGGCGTGCGTCACCGGGACGCCAGACCTTCACGCGCTCCGGCAGACGGCGGGCCTCACCCACCCAGGCGCGGGTATGCCGGGGATGGTCCGGGCCGGATCCCTGCGAGGGGGGATGTCGCCGCAAGGGGTGGACCGCAGGCCGGAGGGCGCCGGGCGTGGATCGCGCCCGCCACAGCCCCGCCGCTCCCGCGCGCCGCCCGAGCCCCTGCCGGTCATTGCCCATGCCCGTCCGCCAGGATGCGACCCGCGTCCGTCGAAGGAGGCTCAGCATGGCACGGTCGGCCACCCGCCTCGGCGGGCTCGGGCACGTGCGCGGGAGGTAGGCAGCTCATCGCCGAGGCAGGTCCGGCCCCCACCGCGGTCGCAGCCTTCCAGAACAAGCAGCTGCTCCTGGCATCGGCCGCCGCCGGCGCGCTCATGTTCTCGATGAACATGCTGGTGCCGCTGCTCCCGCTCGCGGCCGTGAAGGACCAGGCGGGCGCC
>JAJYVM010000403.1 GCA_021792015.1 Bacillota bacterium
AGCGGCGGTGCCGTGGCGAGGGTCGGCTGCTGGACGGGCTCGGCTGGGGCCGCGGAACGGGCGCGCCGGCGCGGACGGTTGCCGCGGCGGCCCTCTCCGGCGGCGGCGGCGACATCCGCGGCGGCGGGCGGCGGCGGCTCGATGTCCTGACCGGGGAGCGGCACGCCGACCGCGCGCTGCAGGTCGGCGAGCATGGCCGCGGCCGACGGGTAGCGGTCCTGCGGCCGCTTGGCCATGGCGCGCAGCACCACGCGGCAGAGCGCGGGCGGGATGTCGGGGCGCAGGGCGCGGGGGTCGGGAACCTCGGCCTGCGTGTGCTGCCACATCACGGCCAGGGCGTCCTCGCCGGCGAACGGCGGCCGGCCGGTGAGGGCCTCGTAGAGCACGCACCCGACCGAATACACGTCGCTGCGCTCATCGGTGGCGGCGCCGCGCACCTGCTCCGGGGAGGCGTAGTGGGCGGTGCCGAGCGCCCTTGTGGTGTGGACGATGGTCGCGCTGGCGGCGGCGCGGGCGATGCCGAAGTCGCTGACCTTGGCGTGCCCGCCCTTGGTGAGCAGCACGTTCTGCGGCTTGACGTCCCGGTGCACGATCCCGTGGCCGTGCGCCTCCTCGAGCGCGGCCAGGATCTCGGCGCACAGGGCGGCGGCGCGCTCGGGCGGCTCGGGCCCGCGCAGCCGCAGCTCCTCCTTGAGGGTGCGGCCGGGCACATACTCCATGACGATGAAGTAGGTGTCGCCGTCCTCCTCGCCCACGTCGAAGATGTTGACGATGTTCGGGTGCTGCAGGCTTGCGGCGGCCTGGGCCTCCTGGCGGAAGCGGTGCACGATGTCCGCCTCGCTCACGAAGTCGGCCCGCAGGACCTTGACGGCCACCGGGCGGCGCAGGAGCGAGTCGAAGGCGCGGTAGACGATCGACATGCCGCCGCCGCCAATGCGCTCCTGGATCGTGTAGCGCCCGCCCAGAACCCGTCCGATCAACCGGCGCCCTCCCCCTGCCCGGGCTCCGCGCCGAGCTGGCCGCCGCGCGCCAGCCATCCCCGCGCCATCGCCCACTGTGAAGCGGGCGCGGGCGCCGCCCCGCGTCCCGGCCAGCTACCCACCCGCGTGCTCGGCGGGGGCCAGGCCCCAGCCATCGCCGGCCGGCTGGACCGGCTCGACGGCGGCCGCCGCCCCCCCGCCATCCGCCGCCATGCTCTCGCGACTGGTGACGCGGGCCGCCACCACCGTGACGTTGTCCGGCCCGCCGGCCGCCATCGCCATCGCGACGAGGGCGCGGGCGAGCGCGTCAGGCTCCTCGGCGGTCCGGGCGGCGACCTCGATCTGCTCCGCCGGGACCACGGCCGTGAGGCCGTCGGTGACGAGCAGCACCCACTCCCCCGCCACCAGGCGCTCCGCCCCCGCGTCCGGGGACACCTCGGCCGCGAAGCCGACGGCCCGCGAGAGCATGCTGCGCAGGGGATGGATGCGGGCCTCCGCCCACGTCAGCACACCCTCGCGCACGAGGTCGCCGACCGGCGAGTGGTCGACCGTGACCTGGCGCATGCCGGCCACCCCGGCCACATAGAGCCTGCTGTCGCCGACGTGGGCCCAGTAGAGCCAGTCGTCGATCAGTACGGCTGCGACCAGGGTCGTCGCCATCCCGGCGAGCTCGGGCTGCTCCGCCGCGGCGGCGCGGACCGCGGCATGCGCCGCCGCGAAGCCGGCCAGCAGCAGGTCGGTCCAGCTGAGGGCCGCCGGGGCGTTGGCGCTGACGTGCTCGCTCAGGGCAGCCACCGCCACGCGGCTGGCGACGTCACCGCCCGGATGGCCGCCCAGGCCGTCGGCGACGGCCAGCAGAACGGCGCCGGGACGCGCCCCCAGGTCCTCGGCGCAGAATGCGTCCTCGTTGCGCGCGCGAGCGCGGCCGACGTCGGTGGTTGCGGCGAATTGCAACCGGCTTCCCCCCGGATCGGCGGCCGAGCCCACCCGCCTGTCCTCAGCCACGCCGTCCGTCGTGTTATTCGCCACCGGCGGCCCCATTCCCGCGTGACGTGTGCCCTGGCACGCAGGGGGGCCGGACCCGCCGTCCTGCCCTTGGGAGCGTCCGTCGCGCGATGATGGGGATCCGCCCCTTTCGACCCCTTGCCCCGACCCTACGGCACCGGCGCCTCGAGCAGCCGCCGCCGCAGCTGGCCGCAGGCCGCGTCGATCGCCGTGCCGAGCTGCCGGCGCAGCGTCGCGGCCACGCCGCCCTCCCGCAGGATGCGCTGGAAGGCCGCCATCGCCTGCGGCGGGCTGGGCTCGAGGCCGCGCCCCGCCACCGGGTTGAGCGGGATGAGGTTGACATGGCACAGCATGCCGCGCAGCAGCCGCGCCAGCTCGCGCGCGTGCTCGGGCAGGTCGTTCACGCCGCCGATCAGGACGTACTCGAAGGTCAGCCGCCTGCCCGTGGCCTCGGCATAGCGGCGGCAGGCCGGCATGAGCTGGCCCAGGGGGTAGCGGCGATTGATGGGCATGAGGCGGTTGCGCACCTCGTCGTTGGGCGCGTGCAGCGAGACGGCCAGGGTGATGGGCAGGTCCTCGGCCGCCAGCGCCTCGATCCCGGGCACGAGCCCGGAGGTGGAGACGGTCATGTGCCGCCAGCCGATCCCGCAGCCCTCGGGCTCATGCGCCAACCGCAGAAAGCGCAGCACCTCGGTCAAATTCTCCATTGGCTCGCCCATGCCCATGATGACGACGCGTGCGATGCGCGCCTGGGGATCGCGGACAGCCAGGTCGCGGTTCAGCAGGATCAGCTGCTCGATCATCTCGGCGGCCGTGAGGTTGCGGATGAGGCCGCCGATGGAGGAGGCGCAGAAGCGGCAGCCGATGTGGCAGCCGACCTGGCTGCTCACGCAGGCCGAGTAGCCGTAGCTATATGTCATGCGCACGGTCTCGACGGTATTGCCCGCGTCGTCGTTGAGGCGCAGCAGGAACTTGACGGTGCCGTCGCGTGGGTCCTCCTGGCGGCTGACCGGCGTCAGCAGGCCAAGGTCGGCGATCTCCGCCAGCCGCTCGCGCAGCGATCGGGGCAGCGAGGTCATCTCGTCGAAGCCGCGCGCGCCGCGGCCATGGATCCAGGCGAAGAGCTGCCGGGCCCGGTAGGCCGGCTCGCCCTGCGCCGCCAGCACGCCGGTCAGCTCGTCCGGCAGCATCCGCTTGAGGTTCACCATGGCTCTAGTGTAGCCGCTTCATGGGGGCGATGAAGAAGCCGTCGCAGGCGTCGCGCTGAGGCCAGAGGCGGATGGCCTCGCCGTCCGCGGCGAACTCCGGATGGCCGCGCAGGAAGGTGTCCACCACGTCCTCGTTCTCCTCGGGCTCCGTCGAGCACGTGCTGTACACGAGGCGGCCGCCGGGCCGGACGCAGGCGGCGCCGGCCTCCAGCAGCTGCGCCTGCAGGGGCGGCAGGGTGCGCAGGTCGGTCTCCGTCTTCTGCCAGCGGAGATCGGGCCGCCGGGCCAGGGTGCCGAGGCCGCTGCAGGGCACATCCGCCAGCACCGCGTCGCAGCGCCCGCCCCAGTTCTTCGGCAGCGTGCGGGCATCCGCCGCGCGCACGCGCACGCTCTTCAGGCCCAGGCGGCGCGCCGCGGCCTGCACCAGCTTGGCGCGCGCGGGCTCGAGGTCGTTGGCCAGGACGATCCCCTCGTCGCGCATCAGCTCCGCGAGGTGGGTCGCCTTGCCGCCCGGGGCCGCGGCCAGGTCCAGGCAGGTCCAGCCCGGCTGCGGCGCGAGGATTCGCGCCGCCAGCATGGACGCCTCGTCCTGGACCGTGCAGAGGCCGT
>JAJYVM010000404.1 GCA_021792015.1 Bacillota bacterium
GCGCCACTTTCCTGGAGTCGCCGCGAACGTTCAAAATAGGCAATACACCCGTCATGACGGTCATTATGGCAATAAAGTATAGATTGTGCAAGCGAAAAGGGCGGTCGCTGTAGCGCGACCACCCCATTCAAGCGACAGGCTTAGTTTAGGATGTGTGGTGAAATGACTCTCCTGGATGCCACGGCGTCCCCAGGGAAGGTAGAACCCAACGGTCCAGGCCATACCACCCGCCGACCTTCCACGCCAGCACCAGCCACGTCGCGATCACGAAGAGCAACGGGTTGAGACTGACGGTTCCGGCCATCAGGTAGTTGAAGTTCATGAATCCACCGAAGAACGCCGCCAGGCCCGTGAAGATGCCGACGATCAGCGCGATCCCGACCAGCAACTCACCGAAGGCGACAACCCAGGCCCAGAACGCCGCGTGCGGCAGGATCACGCCACGGAGAAACGACGCATACCAGCCCTGCACGCTCGGGTTGCTGCCGCCGCTCTTGGCCAGGGCCCCGTGGATGAAGCCGGCAAGGCCCGCTCCGCTTCGCCAGGAGGGGCTCTCCAGCTTGTCGCCCAGGGCGGCCGAGAACCACTCGTAGCCCAGATACAGTCGCAGGATCAGCCAGATCCACGAAGATTCAGTCCGGTTGAACAGCCAGCGGGAGATCCGGGACTCGCCCATCTCGCCATGCTGCAGACCCGCGGTCGCAATCGCTCCCGCACCGTTGGCCGTCGGATTCTTGGTCATCGCCGCAACCCCCTTTTTTCGCCCCCATCATCGACCTGGCGCGCTCGGGGCGACATTGGCCAAGGACCCGGCATCGTCCGGCCCATGGACCAAGGAACGAGGTCCATTCGGACGCGACGGACGCGCAGCCCGGGGGTCTATGGTGAGGTAAAGCGCCAGAAGGGGATGATCCGGCCGTGACGCAGCAGGAAAGGTCGACGATCTCGGTCCTGATCGTTGACGATCACGAGGTGGTGCGCATGGGCCTGCGCGGCATCCTTGAGCACACATCCGGTATATCGGTCGCCGGCGAGGCCGGATCGGTCGCGGAGGCCGTGGGCCAGGCGGAGGCCCACCGGCCGGACGTCGTGGTGCTGGATGTCCGCCTGCCCGACGGCAGCGGCGTCGAGGCCTGCCGCGAGATCCGCAGCCGGCTGCCCGGCACCGGCGTGCTGATGCTCACCTCATACGGCGACGATGAGGCCCTCTTCCAGTCGATCCTGGCCGGCGCCTCCGGCTATCTGCTCAAACAGACACGGGCCCGGGACCTCGTGGCCGCGATCCGGTCCGTGGCGGCCGGCGAGCAGCTGCTTGACCCCAGCGTCACCCGTGCGGTGTTCGATCGCCTGCGGCGCCCGACCGGAGATCCCCTGGCGGAGCTGACCGCGCAGGAGCGCCGGACGCTGGAGCTGATCGCGGAAGGCAAGACGAACCGCGAGATCGCCGACTCCCTGATCGTCAGCGACAAGACCGTGAAGCACTACGTCTCCGCGATCCTGGCCAAGCTCGACGTCGCGCGGCGCAGCGAGGCCGCCGCCATCTGGGGGCGCCGCCAGCGCACCTGAGCGCGGGTGCCGCCCTCGGACCGCGCTGCCGCCGCACCCACGCGTGCGGCTCGTGCTGCGGCATCCGCTCACCTGCCCGCCGCAACCCGCCATTCAACCCCGTCGCCATGCCGCCGGCGCGACGCACCTGCCGTCACGGTGCCCCCGCCCTGCCGCACCCGCCGCGCAGCACCCTTTCTTTGGGCTTGTGGGCTTGGCCGCTTCGGGCTCGCGCTCGCGCCGCCCTACCCCCCGCGGCCCCCGGACCGCAACCGGGCCCGCTCGCGCCGCGCCACATCCGCCAGCAGCTCGGGCCGCAGCTCCGCCACCACATGCAGGCTCCCACCCGCCCGCCGCGCCAGCTCGGCGAGGTAGCGCTCGTTGGGCTCGAGCCCGATGCAGCAGAGGTTGACGCCCGTGTCCCGGAACAGTGCCGCCTCGCGCAGCGCCTCCTCGAGCGGGCTGCCGCCGGCAGACGAGACGGTGGGTATGCCGTCGGTGACCAGCAGGAGCATCGGCCGCTTGGCGTGGCTGCCCCGGAGGTAGGCGCGCGCGCCGCCCAGGCCGGCCGCCAGCGGGGTGAGGCCGGCCGGCACCACCCGGCTGAGTCCGCGCTCGGCCGCGGCGTAGTTGCGGGTGAAGGGCACGGCCAGCACCGCCGACCGCTCCTGGAACGCCATGACGGCCACCCGGTCCCGGCTGGTGAGCAGCAGGTGGCGGGCCAGCGTCTTGGCCGCCCGCATGCGCCCGCCCTCCATGCTCGCGCTGGCGTCCAGCAGCAGGCAGAGGTCGCTCCGCCGCGGCTGCAGGCGCACCGCGCCGTGCAGGTCGCGGACCCCCACCCGGAGCGGCCGCCCCCTGCCGGGCGGGTCCCGGCGCACGGCCGCCACCACGGTCTCGCTCACGGCCAGCTCGGGCAGCGGCTGTCCCGGCGTGCGCGGGCGCACGATCCGGCGGCTGCCCCGCACCGCCAGCTCCGTGCGCGGCTGTCGCCGGCCGAAGCCGGGTCCCGGCGGCACGGCTCCGATGCGGCGCGCGGCGGCCCGCAGCGCCAGCTCGATCTCGCGCAGGTGGTGGCGGTAAAGGTCCGCCAGCACGCGCCCGCGCTCCGTCAGGCGCCACTGGCCGGCGCCCGCCTCGGCCCAGCCCTGCCGCTGCAGCCGGCCAAGGGCCTCCCGCAGGCGGGGCCCGCTCCAGCTCGGCGCATGCATCTCGTGCACCGGCTGGGCCCGGGCCAGCGCCTCCAGGAGCTCCTGCACGGCCAGGGTGCCGCCCATCTCGTCGGCCAGGTCCGCCGCCCGCAGCAGCAGCGTCTCGCGGTCCAGCCGCGCCCCGCGGACACCCCCGCCCTCGCCCGCGCCGGCACCGGGCCCAAGCCCGCCACCGCCGCCCGTCCCGGCGCCGCCCTCCCGCAGCCGGCTGTCGCTCTCGGACGCGTAGGGCGAGAGGTCGTCCCAGCCCCGCCCCGACCCGGCGAACTCGGTCTCCAGCCCGTCGACCCGCCGCAGCTCCAGGCCGCAGGCAACAATGGCCCGCTCCACCGCCTGCACGATGTGGAAGGCAACCCCGGCGTCGCCGGCCACATGCCGGCCCGCGACGTGGACGTGATTCTTGTGGGCCCGGCGCAGGGAGGCGCGCCGCCCAAGGGTCATGTCGCCCGAGACGCGCCCGCCCCCGACCCCGGTCTGCACGTCGAAGAGGTCCGCATCGGCGGCCCCGCGCGGAGCGGCCGTCCCCGCCCGGTACGCCGCCAGGGCCCCCCGCACGGCGCCCGCCGCGAGCCGGCAATCGACGTCGCCGATGGCATGGAAGATATCGATGTGGAGGATCTCATCCGGCAGGCGCCGGCCGTAGAAGGTGCGGCCCGCGTCGCGGTCGGCCACGACGGTGACGGTGCCTGGGCGCGCCGGGTCCAGGGTGTGCACCCGCAGGCTGGCGACGGCTGTCTCGCCGATGCGCGCGCCCCACCCCAGGCAAGCCTCCAGGTCCGCCCCCAGCTGCGCGAGCGGCTGGCTCACGGCCGCGGCCGGGGCGCGCTCCCGGGCTGCAGCCAGGCCTCGGGCGGCAGGCTGGACAGCGCCCGCGCGCGTCCAGGCGGCGCAAACAGCGGCAGATCCCGCGGGTCCGCCAGGGCCGACCCCGCCCCAGACCCCGCTCCCGCTCCGAGCCCCGCCGATGCCCCGCGACCGCCGCCGGCTCCGGCCCGGCCCGGGCTCACCCCGCCCGCCTGCGCCTC
>JAJYVM010000405.1:0-3366 GCA_021792015.1 Bacillota bacterium
ACGAGTGGCTCGACCAGGTGCTCGTCTACCTGGGCGGCAACCGCGACCTGGTGATGGAGCACCTGAGCCGCGGCCCGATCAGGGCCATCGCGACCGAGGGCACCTACCTCATGTGGCTGGATTGCCACGCCCTCGGCATGGCGGACGAGCCGATGGACCAGTGGTTCCGCCACGAGGCGAAGCTGGTGATGAACGCGGGCGCGATGTTCGGCACGGGCGGCAGCGGCTTCATGCGGCTCAACGTGGGCTCGCCGCGGTCGGTCGTCGCGCAGGCGCTTGGCAACATCGAGGGGGCTCTGGGCCGCTTGCGCCGCGACGCATAGGGTCCGGACGACGCGAGCGTTGGGTTCCCATGTCGCGAGCATAGGCTCCGGACGACGCGAGCGGAGGGTCCGGACGACGCGAGCGGAGGCCGCAAAGCGGCCGCAGCGAAGCTGGGTCGCGAGGCGCCTGGATGGATCGAGCCGAGCGACAAGCGGCCGCAGCGAAGCTGGGTCGCGAGGCGCCCGGATGGATCGAGCCGAGCGACAAGCGGCCGCAGCGAAGCTGGCTCGCGAGGCGCCCGGATGCAGCGAGCGGCGAGTCCGTGGCACGAAATGGGCGCCTTCGGGGCCATGGTGTGGTTGGGGGCGGCGGCCAAGCCGGCAAGCTTGGCCGCCGCCTTCCGTTCCGCGCCGATCGGCGGCGTTCCGCCGTTCCTGGGCGCGGACGGGCTCCCGATCAGCCCATCTTCTCGCGACCGGCGAACACCGTGTGCTCGGGGCGGGCCGCGAGGATGTCCTCGCGGCCCCAGGCCTTCGTGGCGTTGAACGCGTCGCTCTGCAGGAACTTGGTGAAGGCCTCGCGGGAGTCCCACTCCGAGTAGACGAGATAGCTCTGCGGCGAGCGGACGTCACGGTAAAGGCGCGACTCGTGGTGGCCGGGCATCGTCGCGAGCAGGTCCAGCACGGCGCCGAACTTGCTCTCGAATTCCGCCTCGCGGCCGGGCCGCACCTCGTAGTTCAGGCCATAGGTGACCAGGTGAAACCCTCCTCAAATCCCCGCGTGCGCGCGGGGGAAACCCGCGCTCAGCATTGCGTCCGGGCCCGCGCTGGGCGCGCCCACCCGGACCACGCCTTATTGTACCGTTCGCGACCGGACGAGGTCGGCGAGCACCCGCGCGAACGCGGGGTCGGCGTCGGGCATGGCGGTCCGCCGCAGGGTGAGCCCGCGCCGCCGGGCGGCCGCCTGCGCCTCGATGTCGATGTCGTAGAGCACCTCCAGGTGCTCACAGACGAATCCGAAGGGGACGGACAGGACCTGCCGGTAGCCCTGCTCGGCCAGCCGGGCGATGACGTCGACCAGATCGGGGCCGAGCCACGGCTCGCGGGTGCCGCCGGCGCTCTGGAAGGCGAGCTCCCAGCCTTCCGGCGGCAGGCCGGCCAGCTCCGCGATGGCGGCGGCGCTCTCCCGCAGCTCGTCCGGGTAGGGATCCTGCCAGGTGAGGATGCGCTGCGGAAGGCTGTGGGCCGAGAAGACGACGCGCACCGGCGCGGCGGCGGAAAAGCCCGCCAGGGCCGTGCCGATGCGGTCGGCGATCAACTGGCGGAAGCCGGGCTGGTCGTGCCAGCGCTCGATCACATCGACAGGCGGCAGCGGCCCCGGGTGGGCGGCCAGGGCCTGCTCAAGCGCGTCGCGGTAGGCGCCCACGCTCATCCGCGCGTAGTGGGGCGCCAGGGCCAGGGCGGTGATGCGGGCGGGGCGCTCGCCGAGGATGTCGGCCACGGCCTCGCGGATGTACGGATGCCAGTGCCGCATGCCGACATGGACCCGGTAGTCGGGACCGAGCTCGGCCTGCGTGCGCGCGGCCAGCTCCCGCGTGATGTCGAGGAGCGGCGTCCGGCCGCCGATGGCGGCGTAGCGGGCACGCAACTCCTCCACAGCCTCCGGCGTCGTCGGGCGGCCGCCCCGGACGTCGGCGAAGTACGGCTCGACCTCGTCGAGGTTGTTGGGGCTGCCGTATGCCATGAAGAGGACTGCCTGGCTCATGTCGGGGGCCTCCCAGCCGGCGGCGCGCCGGCGTCCATGTTGAGGTCGGGGGCTGGGACCGCCTGGCGGGCGCCGCGGCGCCCGGCTCACCACGCTGGCGGCCTCCAGGCGTGCACGTGGTCCACCAGGCGCGCCAGCTGGTCCGGCGAGGTGCTGGGCAGCACGCCGTGGCCCAGGTTGAAGATGTGTCCGGGGCGCCCGGCGGCGTCGGCGAGGATCTCGTCCGCGCGCACCCGCACCGCCTCCCAGGGGCCGAGGAGCGCGGCCGGGTCCAGGTTGCCCTGGATGGCCAGGTCGGGACCCAGCAGCGACCACGCGTCGCCGAGGCCGATGCGCCAGTCCACGCTCACGACGTCGGCCCCGTCGCCGCGCATCAGCGGCAGCAGGGTGGCGCTGCCCGTGCCGAAGTGGATGAGGGACACCGTACCGCGCAGCGCCGCAAAGACGGCCCGGGTGTGGGGCTGGACGAACTCGGCGTAGTCGCGCGGCGCCAGGGCGCCCACCCACGAGTCGAAGAGCTGGATGGCGTCGGCGCCGGCCTCGACCTGCATTCGCAGGTAGGCGACGGTGCTGGCGCTGATCGTCCCCATCATCGCGTGCCAGAGGTCGGGCGCGCCCAGCATCATCGCCTTCACGTGGGCGAAGTCGCGGCTGCCGCGGCCCTCGACCATATAGCTGGCCAGGGTGAAGGGCGCCGCCGCGAAGCCGATGACGTCGACGCCCGCCGGCACCTCGGCCTTCAGCGTGCGGATGGTCTCGGCCACGTATGGCAGGTCGGCATGGGGATCCAGGACCCGCAGCGCCGCCACGTCCGCCGCCGTGCGCACGGGGTGGCCGATCACGGGGCCGACGCCCTCGGTCAGCTCGAAGGCAACCCCCATGCCCGGCAGCGGCAGGGTGATGTCCGCGAAGACGATGGCCGCATCCACGCCCAGGCGGCGGACGGGCTGAAGGGACACCGCGGCCGCCAGCTCGGGCGTGCGCGCGATCTCCAGCATGGGGTGCTTTTCGCGCAGGGCGCGGTACTCGGGGAGCGAGCGCCCTGCCTGGCGCATGAACCAGACGGGCGTCGCGTCGACGGGCTGGCGCCGCGCCGCCCGCAGGAGTCGGCCGATTCCCATTACCCCCAACTGATTACTTTACCGCTTTGGTCAGGTAGAGAACGAGGTCGTCGTCCACGAGCGCGGTGCCGCCGGGGGCCACCGGCCGGCCCCGGTACATCACCCCGCGCCCGTCGGGGATATAGCCGCGCCGCGCATGGAGCCGCTGGGCTTGGCCATAGGCTGCGCGTAAACATTCGGTGAACCCCGTGGGCAGGGGCGTCGGCGACGGGGTTGT
>JAJYVM010000405.1:3376-3770 GCA_021792015.1 Bacillota bacterium
GATCCCGACCACCGGGCCCTGCCGCGCAGCGAGCGCCTCGGCAGCCGCCAGCAGCGCGTCGCCGACGCCCCGGCGCCGCAGGGGCGGGATCACGTTGAAGTCGCTGATCTCGGGGATGCCGGCCTCGGCGAAGGGCGCGTAATACGAAACCTTGAGCAGGTGGACGCTGCCGGCGAAGGCCCTTTCCAGAAAGCCCAGCAGCGTGATGCGCCCGCCGCGGACGTTCTCCGCCCACATCCGCTCCATGTCGCGGCGGATGCCATGGGCGGCGAGGACGCCCGCCACCTGGGGAAGCTCGGCCGCGGCGAGCGGCCGGACGGAGATCGCGCCTACGCCCGCCACTCGTACCCGCGCTCCGGGCTCGCCGCCGCGAGGGCTCGGCGCACCCCGTCCG
>JAJYVM010000406.1 GCA_021792015.1 Bacillota bacterium
GGCCTGCCCGGTGACGGCGATGTTCCGGCGGCCCGACGGCATCGTCGACTTCGACCGCGAGGTCTGCATCGGCTGCAAGGCCTGCATCGCCGCCTGCCCGTACGACGCCATCTTCATCGATCCCCAGACCCACAGCGCCGAGAAATGCAACTTCTGCGCCCACCGCATCGACCAGGGACTGCAGCCGGCGTGCGTCGCCGTCTGCCCCGAGGGCGCGATCATCGTCGGGGACATGAACGACCCCGGCAGCGAGATCAGCCGCATCCTCTCCCGGGAACGCGTGGAGGTACGCAAGCCGCACGCGCGCACCAACCCCAAGGTCTTCTACAAGGGTGGGGACGTCGCCGCCCTCGATCCGACGCGCGCCGAAGCGCGCCCGATGTTCAACACGGCCGAAGCCCGGCGGGACGGCATGCCGCCCCCGGTGCCCGCCGCGCCGGCGCAGAACGGGATCCGCTCCTCCGCCGCGGCGGTTATCGCCTACGACGATAGTCACACCTTGCCGTGGGACTGGCGCGTCTCCCTGTACACATGGACCAAGTCGCTCAGCGCCGGTGTGTTCGGCCTGGCCGCCGCGCTCTCCCTGGCGACCGGTCGGGGCGCGAGCCTGCAGGGCACCGCAGCCGCGCTGTCGCTGCTCTTGTTGGTCGCCACGCTCGGCCTGATCGTCGCCGATCTCGAACACCCCTGGCGCTTCTACCGGATCCTGCTGCGGCCGCAGCCGCGGTCGTGGTTGGCGCGCGGCGCCTTCATCCTGACCGGGTATGCATTGCTGCTCGCGCTCGACCTGCTTGGCGCGCTCATCGGCTCGGGATCGCTGCAGGATGCCCTGCGCGCGCCGGGCATCGTCCTTGGGGCGCTGGCGGCGGCGTACACGGGCTTTCTCTTCGCCCAGTGCCGTGGGCGGGATCTGTGGCAGAATCCGAGCCTCCCAGTGGCCCTGATCGTGCAGGCGGCAGTGGCCGGGAGCGCGGGGTTGCTGCTCCTTGGCGCCGCGCTCCCGCTCCCGGGCCCGTGGGCGGCGGCGCTTCCTCCGATCCTGGTGGCGGCCGTCGCCGCACACCTGCTGCTGGTCGCCTCCGACGCAGTAGTGCCCGCGCACACCGGCGACGCCCTGGCCGCGGGCCGGCAACTCCGGCGCGGGGTCTATGCGGGCTGGTACTGGGTGGGGCTCCTCTGCGGCGCGGTGCTCCCGCTGGTCGGCGCCCTGGCCGGCGCCGCCGTCCCGGCCGCCGCCCTGGCCCTGCTGGGCCTGTTCCCGTACCAGCACGCCTATGTGCAGGCCGGACAGTCCGTCGCACTGAGTTAGGGGCAGCGGGACGACAGCGAACCCGCCCCCCCGCTGCCGGGCTCCGGTCTTCCGTCCCTCGCGCCCCCACGTCCGGCGGACGACGACCTGGGCGGCTTTGGCGGCAACTTTGGAGACGTCCACACAGAGGTGGTTGCAGGACATGGCAGAGAGCATGGCGCGCGGTCCAGCGGCGGTGTCCGGCGGCGGTTTTTTCGAGCGCGTGCGGCGCTTCACCCTCCGCACCCCGCTGGCGCAGACGGCGGCCGCCCGACGGCAGTCGGCGGCGATCGCTGACGCCGGCGCGGCGCGGATGACCGCAGCGGCGGACGACGACACGGCGCGGACGGCCATCCATGCGCGCATGCGCGCTGCGGGCGGGGGTCTCGTCGGCTCGGCCCCCTACAGCCGCTGGGGCGAATGGTCCGAACTGGACGCGCGCTCCTGGCCGCGGCGGCGCCTGAAGCGCTACGCCCTGATTCCCACCGTATGCTTCAACTGCGAGGCGGCCTGCGGGCTCCTGGCCTTCGTGGACCAGGAGACGGGCGAGGTGCGCAAGTTCGAGGGCCAGCCCCTGCACCCCGCCAGCCGGGGCCGCAACTGCGCCAAGGGCCCCGCCACCATCAACCAGGTGCGCAACCCCGAGCGGATCCTGCATCCCCTGCGCCGCGCCGGGGCGCGCGGCGAAGACCGCTGGGAACAGGTGACCTGGGATCAGGCCCTGGACGACATTGCCGGCCGCATCCGCGCGGCCATCGTCGCCGATCGGCGGGACCGGGTGGTCTACCACGTCGGCCGACCTGGCGAGGACCTGTTCACAGAACGCGTGGTGGCGGCCTGGGGCGTCGACGGCCACAACTCGCACACCAACGTCTGCTCGGCGGGGGCCCGGACCGGCTACCACTACTGGTTCGGCTTCGACCGGCCCACGCCCGACTACGCCAAGGCGCGCTTCGTGCTCCTGCTCTCCAGCCACCTGGAGTCGGGCCACTACTTCAACCCGCAGGCCCAGCGCATCGGCGAGGCCCGTCTGGAGGGCAGCAAGGTCGCCGTGATCGACACGCGGCTCAGCAACAGCGCCTCGCAGGCGGACTGGTGGCTGTGTCCCTGGCCGGGGACAGAGGCGGGGCTGCTCCTTGGCCTGGCGAACCTGCTCTTGCAAAAGGACTGGATCGACCGCGACTTCCTGCGGCGCTGGGTCAACTGGGAGGACCTCCTGGGAGACCGAGCGTACCTCGACGACCTGGTGCGCCGCGGCATCCTCGCCCGTGCGCCCGAGGGTCGGGAATTCGAGGACTTCGTGACGCTCCTGCGCGAGATCTACGCCCCCTATACCCCCGCGTGGGTCGAGGCCGAGTGCGGGGTGGGCGGCTCGGTCCTGGAGGAGGTGGTCGCGGAGATCCACCGCGCCGGACGCGCCTTTGTCACCAACGTCTGGCGCAGCGCGGCGGCGGGGCACCTGGGTGGCTGGATGGTGGCCCGGGCCCTGCTCCTGCTGAACGTCCTGGTGGGCGCCATCGGCGAGCCGGGCAGCGTACTTCCCGCCGGCTGGTGCAAATTCGTGCCCAAGCCGCCCACCGAGCCCGATCCGGTCCGCGTCTGGAACGAACTGCACTTCCCGCGCACCTTCCCGCTGGCGAACCTGGAGATGAGCTTCCTCCTGCCGCACCTGATCCAGGAGCAGGATAAGCAGATCGACGTGTACTTCTCCCGGGTCTACAACCCGGTCTGGACCAATCCCGACGGCTTCAGCTGGATGGAGATGCTGCGGCATCCCGACCGGATCGGGCTGCACGTGGCCCTCACGCCGGTGTGGAGCGAGACGGCGATCTTCGCCGACTACGTGCTGCCGATGGGCCTTGGCCCCGAACGGCACGACCTGCACAGCTACGAAACGCACGCGGCACAGTGGATCGGGTTCCGCCAGCCGGTGGGCCGCGTCTTCCGCGAGTCGCGGGGCGAGCGTTTCGAGCACACCTACGAGGCCAATCCCGGGGAGGTCTGGGAGGAGAACGAGTTCTGGATCGAGCTCTCCTGGCGGATCGATCCGGACGGGAGCCTGGGCATCCGCCGCCACTTCAGTTCGCCCTACGACCAAGAGCGCAAGGTGAAGATCGAGGAATACTATCGCTGGATCTTCGACAACTCGGTGCCGGGCCTGCACGCCGCCGCCGCGGCAGTGGATGAGCGGCCGCTGGAGTACATGCGCCGCCGCGGCGCGTTCTGCGTCACCGAGGAGGTGTACCGCCAGCACGAGGAGCCGCTCCCGCTCGCCGTGCTGCAGGGGACCGTGACACACGACGGCGCGGTGTGGGCGGAGAAGGCACCGCCGCGGGTGAACCTGCGGCCGCAACCCGGTCCCTTCCGCGACGCCGAGGGACGCGTGCGCATCGGCATCCTGCAGGACGGCATCCCGGTGGAGGGTTTCCCCACCCCCTCCGGGCGCCTTGAGTTCTTGAGCCGTAC
>JAJYVM010000012.1 GCA_021792015.1 Bacillota bacterium
GGAGGTCCGGGACGAGATCGTCGCCGCCGTCCGCGACGCCGGCGTGCGGGTGGTGCTGCTCAACCTGCCAGCCGGGGACTGGGCGGGGGGCGACCGCGGCATCGCCGCCGACCCTGATCGCATGGACGAGTTCCGGCGCGGGGTCGACCTCGCCCGCGCCTGGGCCGATGCCCTGGACTGCCCGCAGCTGAACTGCCTGGCGGGCCGCCGCGGCGACCTCCGGACCCTGCGGACCAACGTGGAATACGCGGCATCCGCCCTGGCCCGCGACGGCCGCCGGCTGCTGGTGGAGGCATGCAACCCGCTGGATGTGCCGGGGTTTCTGCTGCCGCGCGCCGACGCCGCGGCGGAGGTCCTGTGCGACAACGCCTGGCTGCAGTTCGACGTCTACCACGAGCAGCGGGGCGCCGGAAACGTGGTGGAGACGTTCCGCCGGCTGGCGCCCAAGGTCGGCCACGTGCAGGTGGCTGACTGCCCCGGGCGGCACCAGCCGGGCACCGGCGAGCTGAACTGGCCCTACATCCTGAAGGAGATCGCGGCCGCCGGCTATGGCGGATATGTGGGGCTGGAGTACGTGCCGGCGCCCGACACGCGGGCGTCGCTTGCCGGGCTGGACCGTTTGGGCTTTGGCGTGGGCTGAGTCCGCCCGGCCCCATCGCGCCGGCCCCTCCCCGGGCCGGCGCCTGCCTTGTGCGCCCACCGCTTGTCACCCCCGGGTCATTCGCCGGGCCGCATGACCTGGTCGGCGCCCATTCCCGTCCCGTCATAAGCCGGATCCGCGGCGGCCTCACAATCACGGCCCTCCTGCCGCTGGGCCAGGTGCACCACGCCCGCGTGCTGCCGAGCTCCGCGGCCAGTCCATGTGACGGCGAAGCCCCGCTCCTCCAGGTGGGCAGCGATCCTCGCGCCGACGTCGAGATGGACCCGCAGGCCGGCGCCCGTCCACGCCAAGCGCGGAGCCGCAACCGCATCCAGCGCGCCGCGGCGCCGTTGCAGCAGATTCACGAGCGTCTGGGCGATGGCGCCTGGAATGCGCTCGCTGCCAGCGGCTCCGACCGCCATGACCGGGCGCCCGTCCAGGAAGATCGCGGCCGGGCACATCTCGGTGGCGTCCCTGGCGCCCGGGCACGGCGACGAGACCATGCGGTAGCTGTGGGCGTAGAGAAAGCCGTGGGGGTCGGCGGTGACCGCGCTGCCAAAGGACGGGCCGATCGAGCAGGTGAGCGAGACGACCGTGCCAGCGGCGTCCATGACACTGAGGTGGGTGGTGTCGCCCCCGCCGCCTGGCCCCCGAGCGGCGGCCAGCAAGCGCGAGGCGACCCGGCCCGCGTCCGGTTCACGCAGCAGGCGCGTGACCAACCCCGCCCGCTCGGCGGCGAAGGTTGGCTCCGCCAGCGCGCCAAGCGGGAGCCCGGCGGGCTTCGGTCGCAGTGTGCCGAGTTCCTGAGGCCGATCGGCCAACGCCACCAATATGATCCAAGCCAGCGTCTCCACGTCCGCAGCGGAGGGCGGCCAGCCGGAGAGGTCAAAGTGGTCCGCGATGTGGAGCATCTCGATCAGGGTGTGACCCCACGCCTGCGCGCCCGGCGTCACCATCGTGTATGCCCCGAAGCGGCCGGCGAGCCGTTCGCCTTCCCGCGCGGCGTAGCCGGCCAGGTCCTCCGCGCGCAGCCAGCCGCCCTCCATGGTCATCTGCCGCGTGATGTCGTCGGCGATCTGCCCTCGGTACATGATCTCGGGGCCATCGCCGCCGACCCGCTGCAGGAGCCGGCCCAGGCCCGGCTGGCGAAACGGCTCTCCGGCCATGTATGGCGCACCGTCAGGCTTCAGAAAGGTTTGGGCGGTGCGCGGGTGCCTGGACAGCCGGTCCCGGTTGGCCGCCCAGACCGCGGCCAGGCGCGGTGGCACCTCAAAGCCGTCCACCGCAAGGGCGATCGCGGGTTGAACCAACTCGCTCCAGCTTCGCGACGCCCCGGCTCGGGCGGCCATGGCGAGCCCGGCCAGCATGCCCGGCACGGGGACGCACGAGATGTCTTCGGCGCGCCCCGGCGCGTCAATGCACCCCGGCTGCTGGGTGGCGGCGTCGATGATCGTGGTGTGCCCGCCGGGCCGGGCCATGACGATGTGACAGCGTCCCGCGACGCTGGCGTTGGCCGGGTCGGCGACCGTGAGGGCCAGTGCCGCGGCACAGGCTGCGTCCACCGCATTGCCGCCGCCCCTCAGCACTTGGGCACCGGCAGATGCGGCGTGCGGACTGGAGGCGGCCACGGCTCCCCTGGAGCCGGTCGCCCACTTGCTTGCGCCCAGGCACAGCGACTGAATGAAGCCCTCCCGTACGCGGTCTGCGCCGAGCCGCCCTTCCAGTTCCAGCAGTGCCGCCCGCATGCCGGGTGAGCATTCGCCTTCCCGCGCCGCCCGGGCGATGGCACTGAGCACGGCTTCCGGTGCCGCAGCCCCGGTCGCCAGCGCCGCGCGGACATCGCCGAAGTCACCGGATGACATGATTTGCGCAGCCTCCCACGTGGTGCACGCGCCCGCCACGCCGGCGCGCCGGAAAGCAGCCGGCGCCTACCGGCCGGCCGCCCGCCCCGGCGCGTACGCCCCAAGGTCGATGTCCGGCGCCTTCCCCATCGCCATGTCCGCCACGGCCGCCCCCGAGTGGGGTCCCAGCTGCAGTCCGGACGGTCCGTGCCCGGTGGCCGCGGGGTCCACGAGCGTCACGGACGCGCCCGCCCGCGCCAGCCGGTAGGCTGCCGCCCCGCCGACGACGCCGCCGCCGATCACAATGACCACGTCCGCGCATACCTCCGCGCACGTCTCGCGCCGCGGGCCGGCCCGGCCGCGAGCACGCCTGAATTCGGGTCGCGCTGGATCACGCAGAGGCCGCCGGCCTTCCACGTCAGGTTCGGCCACACCTGCACCGGGTGCCCCGGCCCCGCGACGGCGCCCGCCCCCCGCGGCCGGAACCGCCTCCGCGCAGCCCAGACTTGCGGCCGGGAGCCTGCGGCCGTCCACCCCGGGCACCTCGACCGCCACCCCGACCGTGGCGCCGGATCCCCGAGCGGCGACGCCGTCCGCCGGGGCGCCGGCCTCGTGCCGGCAGGGCCGGAACCGCGGGCCGCCTCGCGCAGGCACCCCCCTAGCTAGTCCCGCTGGGGTGGCCCTTGGTGTCCGGACCGCGTCGCGGCGGCGCCCGTGGCCCAGTGCGTTGCACAGGCGACATAAACCGGGAGGACGAGATGGACCGCTGGCGAAAGTCGCCAGGCCTGTTGGGCTCTCCAGCGCTCTGCAGGACGGGAGTGCTCGCGAACCCAGGTGGGGAGGCGTCTGCTTTGCGCGCTTGGCGGCGGTGGGTGGCGGCGTGTGCAGGGTTCTGGCTGGTGGCGGCTTCGCTGGCGGTGGCGCCCCAGGCGGCGGACGCGCAGATCCAGCACCTGAACAGCGTGCAGTTTTCCCCCGGCTCGATCCTCGCCCAGCTGCACCCCGCCACCTGGACGGTGACGATGACCGTGGCCGAGAACGTCTACAGCACAGACACGTTCACGCTCAGCGGCCCGCCCCTGAGCGACGGCTTCCAGTGGGGCTCGCTAGCCAGCGAATACTCCGCCACGGTGACGGCGGGGGCCACCAGCACGCCGGTGGCCGTCTCGTTCCCGAGCGGTGGGCCGTACGAACTGCCGACGGTGACGCTGTCCCTGGGGAGCGGGTCGGGGACGGTTGCCCCGGCCGGCTCGACGGTGAGCATCACCGTGCAGCAGTGCACCAATCCCGGCGCCGGTTCCTACCCGGCCTCGGACTTCACGGCCCAGGTCGACAGTGACACGCCCATCTCCCCCGCCCAGGGCTACACGTTCGGCAACCCGACGACGACAACGAACGCCACCACCGACAATTTGGTGGCGGGCGCCACGGCCAACTGGAGCATCGGCTTCGCATCGCCGGCCTCGCTGGCGGCGGGCGCGGGCACGCTCTCCCTGACCGGCCCCCTGGGCCTGCCGTCGGCCGCCAGCGCCTACACGCTGGCTGACACCACGGCGGGCGGCCCGGCGCAGCACCCCGCCGCCATCGCCACCCTCGCCGGCGGGGTGCAGCTGACGGTGCCGTTCGCCGTGTACAGCGGCGACAGCCTCGACATCGGCATCGCCGGCGCGACCAACCCGCCCATCAACGACCTGAACGGCGGGCAGTTCTTCCCCGGGTCGTTCCAGATCGCCGTCAGCGGGTCGGGCCTGCCCATCTATGTGGAGAACAGCGGCGCCGTGCTCATCAGCGGGCAGCCGGGCGTCACGGCCTCCATGTCCTCACCCGTCGAGGGCGTGTCCGGGGTCACCTGGACCGTCGGCTTCCCGGCCGAAGCCGTGCTGGCGGCCGGTGACACCATCACGCTGGGCGAGTCCCTGCCGGGAGCGGCGTTCCCGTCCGACACGGGCGACTACACCATCACCGCGGGGGGCGGCGTGCCGCTGCAGCCATCGAGCGCGGTCCCGAGCGCAGGCGGCACGGGCGCCCAGGTGGTCCTCACCCTGCCGCCGGGGACCAGCATCCCGCTGCAGGCGCAGGTCAGCGTGCAGGCGCGCGCCGTCGCCAATCCGACCACGGGCGGCGCGGTGACGGTCAGCGTCGCCACCAGCCGCACCCCGGCGGGGACCGTGGTGCCGGCCGTCAGCTTTGTGCCGCCGGCCACCACCCCCGGCAGCGGCACGACGTCCACGGGCCCGGCCCAGACCGCCCAGGTGCACCTGGCCGGGACGGCCGTGCCCCTGCCGCCGGAGCCGCTGCCGCCGCTCAGCACGAGCCCCAACACGCCGGCGGCCCTGGAGTTCGGCGCCGTCTGCCAGAACAGTTACTGCGGGGGCAACCTCTACCTCGTCGCCCAGTCGACGGTGGTGAACAACACGTCGATCTTCATCGACCCCAGCCGCACCGTGACGATCCCGGTCCTCAACACGACCAACGTGACGGGCGCCTACAGTAACTCCAGCAACATCACGGCCGACACCATCTGCGCCTCGGCGACCGAGAACGGCCAAAGCGTCCAGCTGGCCTGCGTCGACAACCTGGCGCCCGGCGCGCAGTCCAACCTCCAGTTCACCCTGCCGGGCCTCGCCGCCAGCGTGACCTTCACCGCGACGGCCACAGGCATCAACAACCCGAGCAACTCCGTGACCGCCACACCGACGGGCGGATCCCCCGGCCCGGTCGAAATCGTGCAGTCGCCGACGGCGATGGAGGAGCTGAACGTGCTGCCGTTCAAGATCCTCTACCAGCCGCCGGGCGACCAGAGCACATCGCAGTACACCCTGAGCCAGGGCAGCTCCAGCGCGGCCGACTACTCGCTGACCAACTCGCAGAGCAACGCCCAGTCCTCCGAGCAGGACATCTCGCTGTCCGTGGACGCCGGCGTCCAGGCCGGGGGTTTCAGTGCCGACCTCACGGCCAGCGCGGGTTGGGATACGACCACGACGAACACCGTGAGCAGCTCGCAGACGACGGACAAGGGCGTCACCTTCAGCACCACCAACACCCAGACCTGGCAGGCCGGGCCGGACAGCGCCCTCGACACCCCCGGCACGCAGCCGTGGACGGGCGACCAGTTCGTCCTGCTGGTGCACCCGCAGTTCGCCGTCTGGGACAACATCACGTGCAGCTCCGGCGTGCCCTCGGCGCAGGGCGGCTGCACGGGCGGCGGGCAGCAGGGCCAGATCGCCTACGCCATGACGGGCGCCAACCCCAGCTTTCTGACGGTCAGCGCGGGCCAGCTGGCCACCTGCGCCCAGGGCACCCCCCTGGCCCCGCCCCAGACCTACACGCCGCGCGTCGTGCTGGAACCCAACGAGTGCCTGAGCCTGCTGCAGCTCGACCCGTTCGCGGCGACGGGCAGCCAGTCGGTCAATCCGCAGAACAGCCTCGGCGACCTGGTGACCCAGGTGCAGACGTACAGCGCCACATCGGCCACCACCTCGACGCAGATCACGCTGGACCAGCAGACCGCCAGCACGCTGAAGACCAGCAGCGACACCTCGTTCAGCAGCGAGGTGGACAGCCTGTTCACCACCAGCGCCTCGGCCACGGTCGGCTACAGCGGGGGCATCGGCAGCCTGGCCTCCGGCAGCGCCTCGGTGGGCTTCAGCTACAGCTCGAACACGGGCAACGACGTGACCCAGACGGTGGACGTGCAGCAGTCGCAGACGAGCACTTCGACCGTTGAGCAGGCGGCCTCAGCCAGCCTGAGCGACAGCGCGCACCCGCTCGCGACGACCATCTACCTGGACAGCCGCTGGGACACCCTGATGTTTCAGGTCGACGCCCCGGTGGTCTCGACGGTGAGCCCGTCCTCCGGCTCCCCCGGCATGGCCCTGGCCATCGGCGGCAGCGGCTTCACATCGGGGCCCATGACCGTCCGCTTCTGCCCGGCCGGGGGTGGGGGCTGCACGACGGCCACCAGCCCCAGCGCGCAATCCAGCGACGTCGCGACGGCCGTGGTGCCGGCCGGCCTGGGCGCCGGCACCTACGTGGTGCAGGTGGTGACCAGCGGCGGCCCGAGCCAGGCCCTCTGCGCATCCGGCAGCGCCTGCGCCGACTTCACCGTCCTGCCGACCATCACCACCAGCGGGGCCAATGTGGCCTCCCTCAGCCCCGCCACCGGCCCCAACGGCGGCGGGACCCCCGTCACGATCACGGGCTCGGACCTGGCGGGGGTGACGGCGGTCTGGTTCGGCGTCAGCGACCCGTCGCAGAACCCCGGGGACCTGCAGCAGTTTCAGCAAAGCGGTAAAGCCGGCCCGCCGCCGATCGCGCCGGCGCCCGCCTTCCGCGTGGTGAACAGTACGGAGATTCTGGCCTGCGCCCCAGCCGTCTCCGCGACCGGGACGCTCTGGGTCAGCGTGCTCGGCGCCAATGGCTGGAGCCCGGTCACACCCGGCGATGCCTTCACCTACACCGCCGGCGCCGCCGCCGGCACCTGCGACCAGGCGACGCTGGTCGGACCGCCGACCGTGACCTCCCTGTCGCCGGCCACCGGCCCGGCCCAGGGCGGCAGTAGCATCACCGTCAACGGCGCCAACTTTCAGGACATGGTCGTGACGGCGCCGTGCGACACGGCCGGCTGCCCAGCCGGCGGCACCGTGAGCCTGCTGGAGCCGCCGCCCGTGGACTTCTGCGCCCTGACCGGCTCGCCTTGCGCGCCCGGCACCGACGTGAACCTGATCGATTCGGGCCGGCTGAGCGTGCAGGTCCCCTCCGGTTCGGGCATCGTCGACGTCCTGGTCGGGGGCGCCGCCGGCTTCAGCCAGCCGGTGGCGGCCGACGAATACACCTACACGCCGGGTACGGCCTGCACGGCCTGCGGGGGTCCGGGCAGCATCTCCCTGACCAGCGCGCCGGCTTCGGTCGCCGCAGGGCCGGGGGAGGCAGCCATCACGGCCACAGTGCTCAACGCCCAGGACCTGCCGGTACCGGACACCGCCGTCATCTTCTCGGCGCCGGGCGGCCAGTTCACCGTCACCGCGGCGGTGTACACAAACGCCGCCGGCGTGGCCCAGGACACCCTGCAGACCGGCAGTCCGGGCACGGTCACGGTCAACGCCATCGTGCCCGGCGCCACCGAATTGGAGAACCAGATCGGGCCACAGTTCCTGCCCCTGCCCGTCGTGACCGGCCTCAGTCCCACGTCGGGCTCCATGTCCGGCGGCAACCAGATCACCGTGCAGGGGCTCGGCTTCACCGGCGCCACCGCCGTGGACTTCGGCGGCACGTCGGTGCCGGTCGCGGCCAGCGCCGTCAACGGCACCGGGACTGCCGTCACCGTGACGGCTCCGCCCGGCAGCGGCACGGTCGACGTGCGGGTGCAGAACGCCGCCGTCCTCAGCGGCACGGGTAGCGCGGACCGCTACACCTACGTCACCGGCTCCCTGCTGGCCCCGCAGATCATGGGCCTGAGCCCGACTGCGGGCCCCAGTGCCGGCGGCACGTCCGTGACGATCAGCGGCAGCGGCTTCACCGGCACGACCGCCGTCTACTTCGGGTCCACATCCGTTCCGTTCACGGTGGTGAACGCGGGCGAGATCCAGGTCACCGCGCCCCCCGGCAGTGGCAGCGTGACGGTGAGCGTGGGCAATGCTCACGGCACCAGCGCGCCCGTCGCCGCCGACCAGTTCACCTACACCACGCCCCTGCAGCCGGTCACTCGCACCCTGTCGGCCGGCTGGAACACGCTGTCGATCCCGTTCGCCCTGGCATCGACCAGCCTCGCCCAGATCCTGTCGGACCACGGCGCCAGCCTGCTCGTCGCGTACGCGTACGCTGGCGGCGGCTGGGTCCAGGTGACGTCGGCCAACCAGGCGCAGGTGCTATCCCAGCCGATGACCGGGCTGTTCCTCGATTTGGCCGCCGGGGCATCGGTGACCGCGACCCTCACCCCGGCCAGCACGCCGAACCCGCCGCCGACCCTCAGCCTGGAGCCGGGCTGGAACCTCGTCGGCCCGTCGTCGCCCTCGGGCCCGCAGACGTACGCGAACTTCCTGACGGGGGTCGCGCCGGCGGACGTGCCCCTGCTGGTCGACCCCAACGGTACCCCCACCGCGACGACGGACCCGAGCGCGGAGACGGGCCTGCAGGTCGCACCGGGGCATGCCTACTGGCTGTACGCCGCCGCGCCGGGCCAGGTGCTGCTGGGGCAGGCCGCCACCGGCAGCACCAACCCATGAAGGCGCAACGGACCGCCGCCGGCGTGCTGATCGCCGCCCTGCTGGCGGCCGGGCCGGTGGCGGCGGCGCAGACCGCACCCGTGTTGCCCATGACCGTGTGGGGCAGCGTGACCACGGCCGCCGGCAGCCCCGTCGGCCAGGGGACGGTGCAGGCCTTCCTGGGCGGCGCGGTCGCCGGCGGCCAGGGCATCGCCGTCTCCGGATCGGGCACCTTCGGCGGCGGCGCCGGCTCCCTGGCGCCGGACCTCACTGTCGCCGGGACGGCCGGCGACGCCGCCCAGCCCGTCGTGTTCACGGTCGGCGGCCTCGCCGCCGCCGCCCGCATCGTGTCCTGCGCCACCGACCCCTCTGGCCAGCTGGCCGCAGGCGCTCCCGTGACCTGGCAAAGCGGCGCCGCCTGCCAGATCGCCCTGACGGTGGCGGCCCAGCCGCCGTCGGTGCCCCTGGTCACCTCCCTCGCCGCCGGCACCGGCGCCGGCCAGAGCAGCGTGACCGTGGGCGGCGCCGGCACCGCCGTACCGGACGACAGCGCGACCGCCTCGGGCGGGACCGGCACGGCCGCCGTCGGCAGCTATGCCGGCAACCCAGAGGCCCAGGCCACGCCGCCCTTCCAGGCCGGCGGCAGCTTCTTCGACGTCAGCCTCAGCCCCGGCAGCACCTTCACGGCCGTGGCGATCCAGGCCTGCAACGTCGCCGCGGGCCAGCAGCTTTACTGGTGGAACGGATCCGCCTGGGCCGCCGTGAGCCCGCAGTCCACCGTGAGCGGCTGCCTGGTGGCCCAGCTCAGCGCCACCTCCTCGCCGACCCTGGCGCAGCTCGCCGGGACCCCCTTCGCCGCGGCGACGCCCGCCCCGGCCGCCACCACGGGCAGCGGCGGCAGCAGTGCGCCCCCGCCGAGCACCAGCGCCACGACGCCCGCCCCCACGCAGCCCACGAGCGGCACCGCCCCCACCCTGACCTTCTCGGACGTGCCGGCCAGCTTTTGGGCCTACTCCGCCATCCAGGCCCTGGCGAGCAAGGGGATCGTGACGGGCTTCCCGGACGGCACCTTCCGGCCGAACGACCCCGTCACGCGGGCGCAGTTCGCGAAGATGCTGGTGCTGACCCTCGGGCTGAAGCCGAGCTCCGCCGCCACCCCGTTCACGGACGTGCCCGCAGCCGCCTGGTATGCGCCCTACGTCGCCGCCGCCGCAAACGCCGGGCTGGTGGATGGCCTGACCCCGACGACCTTCGGGCCCGACCAGCCCCTGACCCGCGAACAGATGGCGGTGCTGCTGGATCGCGCGCTGAAGCTGCCCGCCAGCACCGCGCCCCTGACGTTCAGCGACCGCGCCGCCATCGCCGCGTGGGCCGTGCCGGCCGTGGAGGCCGCGGTGGCGGCCGGCTACCTCAGCGGCTTCCCGAACGGGACGTTCCAGCCCCTGGCCGCGACGACGCGGGCCCAGGCCGCGAAGGTGCTGGACCTGGTCCTCCAGGCGCGGACTGCGACAGGCAGCAGCAGCGGGTAGTGATCCCGTGCGTCCGGGGCTGCCCCGCGGCACGATACGATAGCCGGGAGGTGGCGACCGAGCCGTGGCCATCCGCATCGACGTGCTGCATCCCGTCACGGACGAGGAGCTCGCCGCCCTGTCCGACCGCAACCCGGGCTACCAGTTCGAGCGGACGGCGGAGGGCAGGCTCGTCGTGGCACCCACCGGCAGTGAAGGCGGCATCCGCAGCGGTGAGGTCTTCGGCCAGCCGCGCGCCGCCCCGCAGCGCCTGCGTGATCCCCGCCGTCGCCCCGACGAGGAAGAACTTCATCCCCATGGCGCGCAGGGCGCCGATCGTTGGGTGCGTGCTCGCCGTCCACCAGGACGAAGCCATGATCCGCCAGAGCCGGCGTGTCGGCCAACTGGACCGACGCCAACCCCGTCAGCGGACCGATGCCCCTCGCCCTGCTGCAGCCAACGTCGCCCTGCATCCGGCGCCTTGCCCATCGCAAGGGCCAGGTTGTGGACACCTCCCGTACCTGGTCTTCGCCTTCGCGGATTCCGGATGCGGCCCTTCCGGTCCCCCGCCGGTGGGCACCTCCTGGCCCCGATGCGTGCTGCGACCGGTCACCGCGCCGGGTAGGCGCAAATCCAGGAGGCTCCTCCGCGGACCCGTCGCGGGTCCGCGGCGCGGAGGGCGACGGTGAGGTCCACCAGGAGTGGGAGCGGCACCCGCGAAGCATCGAAGTACGAACGGCCCGGCGAGGTGGGGACGGCGTGACGGGTGAGGTGCGCCTCGTCTGGGACGGGGACGAGGTGGCGGTGCCGGCCGGCATCACCGTGGCAGCCGCGGGATTCCTGGCGGGCCGGCGCGTGCTGCAGCGCAGCCGGTCGCTGCGCGAGCCACGCGGATACTTCTGCGGGATCGGCCGCTGCTTTGGCTGCGCGATGGAGATCGACGGGGCGGGGCGGGCCCTTGCGTGCCTGCACCGCGTTTACGAAGGCATGCGCGTCGCGACCCTCGATGGCGACCCGTCGACGCCGACGATCGAGGCAAGCCAGGCCGCCCATGGCCAGGGTGGCGCAGCGCCCGAGGTTCTGTCGGTCGACGTGCTTGTGGTCGGTGGGGGCGCGGCGGGCCGAGCGGCGCTTGCGGCGGCGGCACAGGCCGGCGCGCGGGTGGCCGGCGTGACGGCCGGCGTCGCGGGGCGGGGTGGCGGGCAGCCGGCCCCTGACTTCCCTGACTTCCGGCGTGGGACCGTTTGGGGGGACTTCGACCGCGGCCGTGAATGGGCCGTCTGGACCGGCGACGGGGTCCTGGCCATCCGCGCGCCGACGGTGGTGATCGCCACCGGCGCCAGCGAGGCGGGCCTGCCCATCCGGCACGGCACGCGCCCAGGGGTCATGACGGCCACCGCGATGCGCCTGCTGCTCGAGCAGGGGGTGGCCCCGGGCGCGCGGCCCTTCCTCTATGGCGAAGAGCCGTTTCTGGGCCAAGCCGCCGCGGACTGCCGGCGCCACGGCGTCGCCCCGGCAGCCGCCGCGGTCGCGGCAAGCGTGCACGTGTTGGACGTGCGGGGCGGCGACGGGGTCACCGCCGTCGTGACTTCCGCTGGCGAGGTCGAGGCGGACGCGCTGGTATTCTGCACGCCGCCGCAGCCCCACCTCGAGCTGGTCCAGGCGGCAGGCGCCGACCTGTACTGGGACGAGGCGGTCGGTGCCCACGTCCCTGCCTTCGACCGGTCGCTTCAGACATCCGTCGCCGGCCTCTTCGTGGCCGGCGGCGTCGCGGGCGCGCACACCGCCGAGCAGGCCACGCTGCAGGGGCACATCGCCGGCCGTGCCGCCGCGGTTGCGGCGACGGGAGCCCCGTTGCCCGCCGCCGACTGGGACCCGGTGCTGCAGGCCGCCCGCGCGTTCGGGGCCGAGGCGGTCGAGCCGCGCGCCTGGGCCGCGCGAGCGGGCCGCCGCCGCATCGCCGCAGACCAGTGGCTGCGCGACGGGGGCTGAACGGGGGCCATGCGCATGGAGGACGATGTCGTGCTCTGCCGCTGCGAGGATGTCCGCGTCGCCGACGTGCGGGCCTGCCTCGCCCTTGGCGCGCGCGATCCGGACGCGGTCAAGCGCCTGACGCGGTACGGCATGGGACTCTGCCAGTGGCGCTACTGCCGGTCGGCGCTGGTGCGCTACCTGGCCGAGCAGCTGGGCGAATCGCCGGCCGCCTTCCCGACCCCGCGCCTGCGGCTGCCGACCTGGCCCGTGCCCGTCCAGGCGCTGGTCCGCCCGGAAGCGGTCGCCCCATCGGGGTCGCGCGACCTTGGCTGAGCCCACCGTCCCGGCGCCGCAGGCCGACCCCAACGCCGACCTCGACGTCCTGATCCTGGGCGGCGGGGTCGTCGGCAACACGATCGCCTTCCACCTCACCGAGCGCGGCGTGCGGCCCACCGTCATCGACCGCGGCTTCCCCCTCTCCGGCACCTCGGGCTCGACCCAGGCATGGATCTGGGTGCACACGAAGACGCCGGGCTTTTATGGCGAGCTGTCGCTCGCCAGCGCCGACCTCTACCGCGACACGCTCGCGCCGCGCCTGCCGGGCATCGAGTACACGCGCACCGGGGGCCTCAGCCTGCTGTTCAGCCGGGACGAGCTGGCGCGCGCCGAGCGCCTGCGCGATGCCCAGCGGCCGTACGGAATCGACATCGAGGTGGTTGGGCGGGAAGGCGTGCGCCGCCTGGAGCCCCACCTCTCGCCCGAGGTCGCCGGCGCCACATTCAGCCCGCACGACGGCAACGTGAACCCGTTCCAGCTTGTCCGGCGCCTGCTGGCCGCGGCCCAGGCGCAGGGAGCCGCCTATCGCTTCTATGAGCGGGTCGTCTCCCTGCGCGAGCGGCGGGGGGGCGAGCGGCGCTTCGAGGTGCGAACCGACCGGGGTCTGCTTCGGGCGCGACGGCTGGTCCTGGCGGCCGGGCTCTGGACCCCTGAGCTGGCGGCGCCACTCGGCGTGGAGATCCCGGTCCGGCCGGTGCGTGGCCAGATCCTCGTCAGCGAGCCGCTGCCGCCGGTCCTCGGCCACACCCTCAACTTCATGCGCCAGATGGCCAACGGCGAGATCCTCTTCGGCTACTCGCAGGAGGAGGCGGGTCGCGACCGCCGCAGCACCTGGGACGTCCTGTCCGCGACCGCCGGCCTGGGCATCCGGGTCCTGCCGCTGCTGCGCGGGGTCCGCCTGGTCCGCGCCTTCTCCGGCCTGCGCCCGATGCCGCGGGACGGGCTGCCCATCGTCGGCGAGGTGCCCGGCCACCCCGGGC
Source organism: Bacillota bacterium (assembly GCA_021792015.1). GTDB lineage: Bacteria > Bacillota > Sulfobacillia > RBS10-35 > JAJYVM01 > JAJYVM01. The sequence continues at coordinate 13,483 of JAJYVM010000012.1, forward strand.
TCTTCGTGGCCGTGATGCACAGCGGCTACACCCTGGCCCCCCTGATCGGGACCGTGATGGCGGAGCTGCTGGTGCAGGGCCACACCTCGATCCCCATCGAGGGCCTCAGCCTGGCCCGGTTTGAGGGCGGCTGACCCGGACGGGCCGCGTCAGCGCGACCGCACCTTCGGGTCACCTTGCCGCCGCGCCGGCCCGCATCGCCGCCGCGCCGTCCCGCAGTGCATGCGTGATGACAGCCGTCGCCCCCACGAGGAAGAACGTCATGCCCATGGCGCGCAGGGCACCGACATTGGCGGGGGTGGCAATGGTGCCGGCCCAGCGCCCGGCCTGGCGTGCGGCCGCCGTGGCCCGGGCCATGGCCGCCTGCACCTCGGGGTGGTCCTGCTGGCCGGGGTGGCCGAGGGACTGCGAGAGATCGCCAGGCCCGAGCACGATGCCGTCCACGTTGGGCGCGGCGGCAATCGCCGCCGCGTTCTCGACGGCCTTGGCGGATTCGACCTGGACCATGCAGAGGATGGAGGCGTTCGCCTCCCGCATGTAATCCCGCGTGGCGGTGGCGCCCCAGTCGTTGGCGGCCGAGCCGGCAAAGAGCCCGCGGCTGCCCTCCGGCGCGTAGCGGCAGGCGGCCGCCACCTCGCGCGCCGTCCCGGCGTCCTCCACCCCCGGCACCATCACGCCGAGGGCGCCCGCATCCAGCGCCCGCATGACCGACTTGGGGTGCTGGTCGCGCACACGGCAGAGCGGCGCCTTGCCCCGCAGGCGGATGACCCGGCACATGGCCTCCAGGTCCTGGTCGCCGATGGGCGCATGCTCGCAATCGACCAGGACGAAGTCGTAGTCCGCGAGGGCCAGCATGTCGGCCAGCTGCACCGAGGCCAGCCCGGTCAGCGGGCCGATGACGACCTCGTCCTGCTGCAGCCGGCGGCGGAAGATGGGATCCACGGCGGGCGCCCCCCTGCGGGCAGGCTTCGTGCCGGGGGCGTCCCGAACCTGTCGTCCGGGGGTGGGCCGGGGCCCCCGGCGCGCGCGGCCTGGCTCAGGACGCACCGCCTACGACTGGTGGCCGGGCTGTCGCTGGTGGCCTCAGCCCACGACCGGACGTGCCCGCCGCTGGCGGCCATGTACCGCGTGGCGGCCACCCCGCGCCATATGGCGGCGTGCTGCCTCAGGCGCGGGGCAGGTAGCGCTCGCGGAGGATGGCGGCGTGGTGCAGCGCATGGCCGGCCACCACGAAGGCCAGACCGCGCACGGTGACGCTGAACGCGTTGGCTGTGCCGCGCCGGTCCCATGCCGCGGCCGGGAGGCCGCGCAGCAGCGTGAGCGTCCCCTGGCGGACCGCCTGGAGCTCGTCGAGCAGATCGGCAAGGGGCCGGTCGTTGAAGCGGCCCGCACGAACGTAGTCGTCCTGCTCGAACCCCGGCAGCACGGCCTGGTCGCCGCGCGCGATCGCCAGGATGCGGTAGGCGAAGATCCGCTCGGTGTCGGCGATGTGGCCGACGACCTCCTTGACCGTCCACTTGCCCGGGGCGTACGTGCGGTCGCCGTCGGCGCCCGCCGGCAGGCCGGGCAGGACCGGCGCCGACAGCGCGGCGATCGCATCGTCGCCCTGGACCCGGTCCACATAGACCTGGGCGTACGCGGGGTACTCCGATGGATCCGGACGGCTCACTTGGATCTCCTCCTCAACTCCGCGGCCACCTCGTCCGCGGGGATGGCCGCCGATTCCATCAGCACCAGGGTGTGGAAGAGCAGGTCCGCCACCTCGGCCACCTGCCGGTCGTGAGGTTCGCCAAGCGAGGCGACCGCCACCTCCACCCCCTCCTCCCCCACCTTCTGGGCCACGCGCGCGGGTCCGGCGCGCAGCAGGCCGGCCACGTAGCTTCCGTCCGGGTTGCGCAGGCGGCGGTCGGCAATCGTGGCGCGCAGCGCCACGAGCACAGCGCCCAGCTCGTCGGCGGCCGGGGGCGCGACCACGCTGCCGTCCTCGGCGAAGTGAAAGCACGACCGCCTGCCCGTGTGGCAGGTCGGGCCGCTCGCCCGCACCCGGTACAGCACGGCGTCGCGGTCGCAGTCGTGGCGGACCTCCAGGACCTCCAGGGTGTGGCCGGAGGTCTCACCCTTGCGCCAGTACTCCCGGCGCGACCGGCTCCAGAACCAGGCGCGGCGCTCGGCGGCCGTGCGGCGCAGGGCCTCGGCGTCGGCGTAGCCCAGCATCAGCACGGCACCGTCACCGGCATCCTGCACCACCACGGGCACCAGGCCGTCGGGGCCGAACTCGATGTCCATCTTCACACCACCCGCATGAGGACGCCGCGGCCGCTCAGGTAGCGCTTCACGTCGGCGACACTGACCTCGCCGGAATGGAAGATCGACGCCGCCAGGGCCGCGTCGGCCCCGCCCTCCGTCAGCGCGGCGTACATGTCCTCGGAGCCGCCGGCGCCGCCCGAGGCGACGACCGGCACGCCCACGCTGTCGGCCACGGCGCGCAGCAGCGTCACATCGTAGCCCTGGCGGCCACCGTCGGCGTCGATGCTGTTCACCACGACCTCGCCCGCGCCGCGGCGCTCGCCCTCGGCGGCCCAGGCGATGGCGTCGCGGCCGGTCGGCCGGCGGCCGCCGTGGGTGAGCACCTCCCAGCGGCCGGGGCCGGCGCGGCGCACGTCCATCGAGAGCACGATGCACTGGCTGCCGAAGCGGTCCGCCGCCCGCTCGATCAGGGTCGGGTCGGCGACGGCGGCCGTGTTGATGGAGACCTTGTCGGCGCCGGCGCGCAGCAGCGTCCGCACCCAGTCGGGGTCGGAGACGCCCCCGCCCACCGTCAGCGGGATGAAGGCTCGCTCGGCCGTGGCGGTCACGACGTCCAGCGTCGTGCGCCGCCCCTCCGCGGAGGCGGAGATGTCGTAGAAGACGACCTCGTCGGCGCCGGCGGCGTCGTAGCGCTGCGCCAGCTCGACGGGGTCGCCCGCGTCGCGGAGGTTGGCGAAGCGGACGCCCTTCACCACCCGGCCGTCGCGGACGTCGAGGCATGGGATGATCCGCTTAGCGAGCAAGCGGCAGCACGTCCTTCAGCCGGACCTTTCCGTCGTACAGGGCGCGGCCGATGATCACGCCGGCGGCGCCGGCCCTGGCCAGGGCGGCGACATCCTCGAGGGAGGCCACACCGCCCGAAGCGATCACGGCCAGACCGGCCTCCTGCAAGGTCGTCAATCCTGAGAGGTCGGGACCGGCCAGCATCCCGTCGCGGCCGACGTCGGTGTACAGGGCGTCGGTGCAGCCAGCCTCCCGCACCAGGGCGGCGGCATCGGCCAGGGGGATCCCGGACGACGCCTGCCAGCCGGCGATGGCGACGATCCCGTCGCGGCAGTCGAGGGCGGGCAGCAGGCGATGCCCGAAGCGAGACACCGCTTCGCCCAGAAACCCGGCCGCCAGGGCCTTCGTGCCGACGACCACCCGTGCGGCGCCGGCGCCGATCAGAGCGTCGATGTCCGCGAGCGTGCGAACGCCGCCGCCGACCTGGACCGGAATGGGCACGGCCCCGCAGATCGCGGCGATGGCCTGCGTTTGGGTCGGCGTGCCCGCGAACGAGCCGTCCAGGTCGACCACGTGGAGGGCGGTCGCGCCCTCGGCCAGCCAGTGCCGCGCCATGGCGGCGGGGTCGTCGCCATAGACCGTGGCCTGGGCCGGGTCGCCCTGCCGGAGGCGGACGCAGCGGCCCTGCCGCAGGTCGATGGCCGGGTAGATGGTCACGCCGCCGCCAGCTCCACGAAGTTGCGCAGGATGCGCAGGCCCACCGCACTCGACTTCTCGGGGTGGAACTGGACGCCGAAGCAGTTGCCGCGGGCGACCGCCGCCGTGATCGGCTGGCCATAGTCGCACGTGGCCACCACGTCGGCGGACACGGCGTGGTAGGAGTGGACGAAGTAGACGTAGGCGCCGTCGGGGATCCCGGCGAACAGGCGCGACGGCCGCGCAAGACGCAGGCTGTTCCACCCCATGTGGGGGATCTTCAGGCCCGGGGCCTCGATGCGCACCACCTCGCCGGGCAGCACACCCAGGCCGGGCGCGCCGGCGCCCTCCAGCCCGCGGTCGAACAGGACCTGCAGCCCGACGCAGATGCCCAGAAACGGGCGGCCCGAGGCGATGTACGCGCGAATGGGCGCATCCAAGCCCCGCTCCCGGATCTTGCCCACGCAGTCGCAGAAGGCCCCCACGCCCGGCAGCACCACGGCGTCGGCCCCGGCGATCACCGCGGGGTCGCTGGTCACCACGGGCTCGCCGCCCACGGCGGCCAGCCCCTTGGCCGCGCTGTGGAGGTTGCCGGCGTCGTAGTCGATGACGGCGATCATACGAGGGTCCCCTTGGTGCTGAGCGGGCCCTTCACGCGCGGATCGAGGGCGGCGGCCTGGCGCAGGGCGAGGCCGCAGGCCTTGTGGACCGCCTCCTGGATGTGGTGGGTGTTGCGACCCGCCAGCAGCCGGACGTGCAGCGTCCAGCCCGCCTGGCCGGCCATGGCGCGCCAGAACTCCTCGGCCAGCTCGGCGGCGACCCCGCCCACCACCGCGCCGGCGGGCAGCGGCACATCCCACACCAGCAGGGGACGGTTCGACAGGTCCAGGGCCACCTGGCAGAGGGCCTCGTCCATCGGCAGCAGCGCCGCGCCGTAGCGGGCGAGGCCGGCGCGGTCGCCCAGGGCCTGGCGCAGGGCCTGCCCGAGGACGATGCCGACGTCCTCGACGGTGTGGTGCTCGTCGTCGCCCTTCGCCTGCACATTGAGGTCGCAGAGCGACGTCTTGGCGAAGGCCGTCAGCATGTGGTCGAAAAAGGGGATTCCCGTTGCCGCCTCGCAGCGGCCGGACCCATCCAGGTCGAGCCGCACGCGCACGTCGGTCTCCGCCGTGGCACGGGCGGCTGCCGCGTCCCTCATCGCCGCGCCTCCTCCACTGGGATCGCCCGCAGCGCGCCGGGGCCGACCCACGACGCGCCGCACGCCGCCCTGCCACCGCCTGGGGCCGCCGTCATCCCCGCACCTGCCGCAGGGCCGCCAGAAAGCGGTCGTTCTCCGCGGGGGTGCCCACCGAAACCCGCAGGCACTCCGCCAGCTCCGGGTCCGGGTAGCGGCGCACGGCAACGCCCAGCGCCCGCAGGCGGACATGGACGTCCGCCACATCCGGCCCCACGTGGAAGAGCACGAAGTTGGTCTTGGACGGATAGCCACCCAGCGCCTCGACCAAGCGGTCGCGCTCCCGGGCCAGATCCTGCACACGCTCCAGCATGACGGACCGGGCGGCCAGCGCCGCCTCGGCCCCCGCCTGGTCGAAGCGGCCCACGGCCCAGGGCTGGGTCACGGCACGCAGGGCCGCCACCCAACCTTCCGCCCCCAGCGCGTAGCCGACACGCAGCCCGGCGGCGCCAAAGGCCTTGCTCATCGTCCGGAGCAGCAGCATGCGCGGCCGCGCCGCCAGCGCGTCCGTCAGATTCTCGCCGGCGAACTCCCAATAGGCCTCGTCCACCACCGACCACACGCCGGGCAGGTCGCACAGCCCCAGCACCTGCTCGCGCGGCCACACGTTCCCCGTCGGGTTGTTCGGGCGGCAGAGGAAGAGCAGGGCCTCCCCCGGCCCCCGTGTGGCCTCGGCGAGCGCGCCCACATCCAGCGACCAGTCCGAGCGCAGTGGAACACCGCGGACCTCAACACCGAGCGCCTCTCCGAGGCGCCGGTACATGCCGAAGGTGGGCGTCGGCATGACCACGCGCCGCACCCGCGCCATGTGCGCCGCGATGGCCGCCCGGATCAGCTCGTCGCCGCCGTTGGCCACCACCACCGCATCCGGCGCGACACCCGCGTATTCGGCCAAGGCCGCCGTCAGCCGCTCGGCGTCCGCGCGCGGGTAGCGGTTCGGCGGGCTCAGCCGGATCCGGGCCACCGCGTCCTCCAGCACCTCGGCCGGCCAGGGGTACGGGTTCTCGTTGAGGTCGAGCAGGGCCGAGCCGGCGGGCGCCTCCGGCACGTAGGAGCGCGCGGGGGCTGCCGAAGGTATCGCCCCCGTGGCATTCATTCGCAATTCAATTGATTCAGCATGAGCTGAAAATCCCTCTGCTGTCGCAAGGGTGGCTGCCGGACTGAGATCGGCAGCTTCGCTGCCAATCCACACCTGCACCCGCTTGCAGAAGTCGGCCGCCGACAGCCCGCTGCTGAAGCGCCCCGTCCCCTCCGTGGGCAGCACGTGGTTGGTGCCGGCCGCGTAGTCCGCCGCCGCCACGGGCGCCCACGGCCCCACGCAGAGCAGCCCCGCCTTGCGGATGCGCCGCGCCCACGCCTCCGCGTCGCGGCACTGCAGCGACACGTGCTCCGGGGCCAGCTCGTCGGCCAGATCCACGGCCTCCGCCAGGCTGCCGGCCAGCACCGCGTCGAGCCCAACCGCCTCGGCCAGCGCGCGGCTCGGCGTCAGCAGCACCACCAGGGCGTCGTGGCCGTGCTCGGCCTGCGCCAGCATGTCCGCCCGCACCCAGGCCGGATCGGCGGTGTCGTCCCCCACGACCACGATCTCCGACGGCCCCGGCAGGCTCTCGATGCCCACGGTCCCGAACACCTGCCGCTTGGCCTCGACCACGTAGGGCCCGCCGGGTCCCACGATCTTATCCACCCGCGGCACTGGGTCGATCCCGTAGGCCATGGCCCCGACCGCCTGCGCCCCGCCGACCGGGTAGACGGCGCTGGCACCCACCACGTGCGCCGCCGCCAGGACCAGGGGGTGGGCGCGCGGCGAGCAGGCCACGATCTCCTCCACCCCGGCCGCGCGCGCCGCCGCCCCGGCCATGAGCATGGTGGACGGGTAGGGCGCCCGGCCGCCCGGCACGCAGACGCCGGCGCGTCGCAGCGGAACGATCCGCATGAGGAGCCGCCCGCCGCCCGGCGCCGCAAAGCCAAAGCCCCGGGGGACGGTGCGGACCTGGTACGCGTAGAGGCGGGCGTAGGCCGTGCGCAGGGCCTGCTGGGTGCGGTCATCGAGGGCGGCGTACGCCGCCCGCAAATCGGCTTCCGTTGCGGGCGCCACGGTTTGGGCGCCGTC
>JAJYVM010000407.1 GCA_021792015.1 Bacillota bacterium
GGATGACCGAGGCTGCGCCGGGCTCCCGGTCGCCCTCGGCCGATTCGGCGGCTGGGGTCTGCAGCGCGCCGTCATCCGCGGCGACCGCATCGCTCGGTTCGTCGGACCTTTGCCCGGCGGTGGCGGTGCCGAGCGGCCGGTATCCCGGGTCGGTGCCTGTTCCGGTGTCGGCGGACGTCGCCTCGGACGTGGCCGTGGGCGCGGTCTCGGCAGCTTCGCCGGCTGCGGAAGCCACGCCACCCCCTTCGGCCGTGGCGGCGATCTCTCCCCGTGCGTCTGCCGGGTTGGCGCCGATCATTGTTTCCTGCCGACCTGCGGCAGGGTCGGCCCCGGGGCCCGCGTCATCGGCGAGCACGCGATCCGGCGGTTGGGCGGCTGCGACCGACGCGGGCGTCACGTCGGTGCCGACGAGCGGCTGGGCGGTTGCATCTTGGATTGGCGCTTCCGTCGTACCGGGTGTGGTCTCCGCTGCGGCGATAGCCGCCGTTTCGTCCTCGGGAACCGTGAGTGCGGAACTGGCGTCGGTCTCGCCGATGCCCGCCGCGGCCGTGGCCAATCCGTCAGCCGGGGTCATGAGGCCTGCGAGTGCGCCCGCCTCATAGGTGCCCGGCGCAGCTGGGGTTTCGACCGGCGCTGGCGGCGAGCCGATGCCGTCCGGCTCCGATTGCGGGGTGGCAGATGCCGCTCCGGCGCCGGCCTGACCGTCCTCGGGCTGAAGGGAGGCGGCGATCTCGCTCCAGGCCTCTCCGGTATCGCTGCTTCGATCGGGTTGCGCGATGCCCGCCTGCCGTGCGGGTGCCTCTGGGGTTGAGATCGGCTCGTCGGCCGGAGCGAAATCCGGTGCATCGCCGGCGGCATGTCCGGCGGTGGCCCCGCTCGCCTCGATCGCCAACGCGCCAAGCACGGTGCCGGTGGGGTTGGCTTGGGCGGGTGGCTCGCTCGATGCGCCTGCCTCAGTCCCCACGGCGGAGGTCTCAGGTACGGCGCCTGGCTCCGCGTCGCCGGGCCCCGCCGCCGCCGCTGGCGAGGCGCCCTCGGCCAACCCGACGAGCTGATCCGCATCTCGGGCCGCGGCTGTCTCGGTCATGGCAGACACCGTCGTGTCGGCAGGCGTGGCCGCAACCTCTGGCGAGGAGGCCTCGGCCACTCCGACGGACTCATCCGCGTCGTGGCCCGCGACGCTCGTCTCAGGTGTGGCGGACGCCGTCGCATGGGCAGGCGTGGCCGCCGTCTCCTGCGAGGAGGCGTCGGCCACCTCGACAGGATGATCCGCGTCCTGGGCCGCAGCGGCCACCGCAGACAGAACCGATGCCGTTGCATCGGCAGGCGTGGCCGCCGTCTCCCGCGAGGGGGATTCGGCCACCTCGGTCGGCTCACCCGCATCCTGCGCCGCCGCGGCCGTCTCAGCGATTGCGGACACCGTCGCACCGCCAGGCGCGTTTTGCGAGGAGGTCGCGGCGAGGCCGATTGGACCGCCCTGCTCTGGCGCTGAAGCGCCTGTCTCCGCATCGCCCGCCGTATCCGCACTGCCTGGCTCGACGGCGATGTCCGCGGGCGCGGGGCCGGCCTGAGCCATGGATTCGGTCGCTGTGCCGCCCTCGGGCCGCCCTTCGGCCCCGAATGCGGCCGGCTGTGACAGCGTCGCCTCGCCGGGCCCGTTCAGACCTTCGGGTGCGGCGGTCTCGCTCGTTGCCCCGGACGTCGCATCCGCCTCGCTCGCCGCTGCGGCGATCTCGGCGATGGTCGACGTCAGCGGCTCGCCGGGCCCAACCGCGCCATCCGATGAGGTGGCCGCGCTGGTGGCTGCGGCGGCCGTACCGGCCTCGATCAATGGGACGGCTGCGGACGCTGCCGGTGCTGGCGCGTCGCTGGGCTGAGCCGCGACATCGGGTGAGGTGACTTTGATCGCAGAATCCGCCTCGTCCGGCGCAGCGGGTGTGTCGGCCGCGCTTGCCGCCGGCGCCTCGCCGGGCTGGGCCCCGACCTCGGGGGAGATGGTCTCGCTTGTGGCGTCGCGGGCCGTGTCTGCGTCGCCCGCCGCGGCAATCTCAGCTATGGCTGACGTCACCGCGTCCACAGCCCCGGGGGCGGCCGTGCCTGTCTCGGTCAGCCGGGCGTCTGCGGCTTCTGAGGGTGCGGACGCCTCGGCAGGGCTGACCACGTCGCTGGTTAGGTTCGCCGGATCTGCCCCGGTCGCCGCTACCACCGCGTCGCCAACGGCAACTGTCGCCACGTCGCCGGACATCGCCACACCGGTGCCCTCGCCGGTTGCTCCGGCTGCCGCTTCTGCCCCGATCGCCGCAGCGGCCACGGACGCTGCCGCCTGCGCCGGTGCTTCGCCAGGTCCGCCCGCCGCACCGATGCCCTCGCCGGTTGCTCCGGCTGCCGCTTCTGTGTCAATCGCCGCAGCGGCCACCGACGCTGCCGCCTGCGCCGGTGCTTCGCCAGATCCGCCCGCCGCACCGGTGCCCTCGCCGGTTGCTCCGGCTGCCGCTTCTGCCCCGATCGCCGCCCCGCCGAATCCGCCCGCCGCCTCGCCCGCCGCATCGTGCGCCCCATCGCCCGTCGCATCGCCCGTCGCCGCCGTCTCACCGGCAGCAGCGGCCTCGGCGGCTCCGCGCGCCGGCGCGGCCCACGGCAGCCGCGTCGCTAGCCAGCTCACCGTCGTGTCGACAACGGCGGACGCCGCCGGCTGCGCATAAAGGTCGTAGTGGCTCTCCGCCATGTCCGCCGGCAGGTAGACCATGGACTTGGGCTCCCGCGCCCGCCGGTAGAGGGCGTCGGACTCCCGAGCCGGGACAAGGTGGTCGCGCGGCGCCGCGATCACGAGCAGCGGCCGCGGCGTGAGCCGGCCGACCAGGGCCTCCGGAACGAAATCGGCGATGGCCTCGACCGCGGCCAGGCTCACCTGCCGCCGCAGCGTCGGCGTGACCGAATAGGCGCGCTCGATGAAGGCGAGAGAGGCGTCGTCGCACGGCGCGACGGCGAAGCCGGCCACGCCGATCGCCGTCACATACTCGGAGTACCCGCTGCGGGCCCGCTGCCGGCGGTCGCGGCTCAGCCGGCGCCGGGTCGCGGCCCACTCACCGTCGGAGCGAAGCGCCCGCAGCCACCGCTCGCCGTCGCCGACCGGCGCAAGGGCCACGACCGCCGCGATGCGCTCGTCGCCGGCCGCCGCGGCGACCGCCACGCCGCCACCCAGCCCGGCGCCGAAGGCCGCGATGGCGTCGGGATCCACCTCGGGCTGCTGCTCCAGACACGTCACGGCCGCCCGCGCGTCCTCGACCTGGTCCCATGGCCTGGGCGCGCACCGCGGCTCGCCCTCGCTCTCGCCGAACGAGCGGTAGTCGAAGGCCATGGCCGCCAGTCCAGCGCGCGCGAGGCCGTGTGCGATGACCGGCAGCACCATGTCCTTGACGGCCGCCAGCGTGTTGCAGAGAATCACCCCGGGGCGCCGCTCCCCGGGCCGCAGCCCATCGGGAAGGTAGAGCGTGGCCGCCAGACGCTCGCCTTCCGCGCTGAACCGAAGCCGTCGTTCCATCTGAACACCTCCGTGTCCCGTTTGGAGGAACCGATACCCGACCAGCGGACAAGTCCCTGCGGCGCCCGCACGGGAATCGCCCGTGAGATTCCGACGGCAAGCCGGCTCAGCCGCCCCGCGTGACGGCGAACGGCGCCGCCTCGCCAGGATTGCTGTCGCTTTGCCCACAGCGGGGGCCGGACGCGCGCCGCGCGCCGCCCCCGGGC
>JAJYVM010000408.1 GCA_021792015.1 Bacillota bacterium
GGACGTGATCGGCAGGAAGGACCTGTCTAGCGACCAGTACGCGCCCGAGCCACGCCAGTCCGAGCTCGCAGGAGAGCTGGCCCGGGTGTTCGCCTCACGAACCTTGCACGACTGGGTCCAAGCGTTCGAGGGAGTGGACGCCTGCGTGGCACCTGTGCTCAGCGTGCAGGAGGCCGCCAGCGATCCCGGGGTGCAAGCACGAGAGATGGTGCGTCATTCCGCCCCGCTTCCCAGCTTGCGCCCCCCCGTGCGCGCCTCGGGCTGGGGCGGCTGCTCCGGCGGCGGGCCCCATGCCGGCGCCCGCGCGCGCGGTGGCTGCCGCCGTGTCTTGGCCGGCAGTGCCCCAGCTGTGTGCAAGGCCCGATACGGCCGCATCGGCACAGCAAGGTGCCCGGCACGCTCGCAATTCACGCCCGGCCGCCGTGCCTGGCTCCGGGATGCGCCACCGGCGTGGCCGGTGCCACCCGCTCGCAGCCGCCGGCCGAGCCCCGCCGTGCTTGCCGGCCGCAGTTCACGGCCAGGCCGTTCGCCCACCGGCGCCATCGGCGCGTGCGCCCGACCCCGGCGCCGGGCATGCTGGCGGCCACCCGTGCCCCAGCCGCTCGCGGCTCGTGCACAACCGCGCGCCACCCGTGCCCCTGGGTGCGCCTCCCGCCCGCCTCCCGCCCGCCTCCCGCGTGCCTGCCGCGTGCGTCCCGCGCGCCTGCCGCGTGCGTCCCGCGCGCCTCCCGCGTGCGTCCCTCCCGCGTGCGCCCAATGCACCCGCCCCGCCCACCGCCGGTGGTGCGCGTCACGTCGCCCATCCGCCGCCGGTTGTATGCTGCGCACGTGGTCCAGATGGCCGCAACTCTCGGTAGGAAATGCGCCTTTCGGCGTTTGACACCCTCAAACGGCCGCGACTACAATGAGGCCGGTTTTCAAGCGATTCAGATACCGATGGCACACGCCACTGCGCATCAATTGTAACGAAAGTGTAAAGACAAAGGCGGAGTTTTACACTCGTGGATCAGGTCGCCTGGGCCCTCATCGTCTGTACGCTGCTGTCGCTTGGGCTCACGCCTGCCGTGCGGGCCCTCTGCCTGCGCGCCGGCGTCGTCGACAGGCCCGGCCCCCGCAGCATGCACACCGCGCCCATCGCCACCCTCGGCGGCCTCGGTATGCTCGCCGCCTTCGCCTTCGGCATCTGGCACTTCGCGGCCCCCTCGCTCGGCGGCGACGCGTCCGGCCTGATCGCCGGCGCCGTTGCGACCCTTGCCGTGGGTGCCGTGGATGACCTGGCGAAGTCCGGCCTGCTCAAGCTGGGCCGCCTCGGCGACGCGGAGGGCCGCGGCCTGCGCCCGCTGGCGAAGATGCTCGGCCAGCTCGCCGCCGCCGGCCTGGCCGTGGCGCTCGGCGTGCAGATCGACTTCATCCACAACCCGTGGATGACCGGCTCGGCGAATGCCTACATTTACCTGTACGGCTGGGCCGTGCCGGCGACCATCGCCTGGATCTTCTGCGTGTCCACCGTGATCAACCTGATCGACGGTCTCGACGGCCTCGCCGCCGGCGTCGTCGCCATCGTCGCCGCCACGCTGCTCATCACCTCGCTGGAGATGGGCCTGTCCACGACGGCCGCGCTGCTCTCCGTGATCGTGCTGGGCAGTGCCATTGGCTTTCTGCCCTGGAACTGGGCGCCCGCCCGCATCATCATGGGCGACAGCGGCGCGCTCTTCCTCGGCTACGCCCTGGCCGCCGTTTCCGTCGAGGGCGCCCTCAAGAGTCCGGCCGCCCTCGCCCTGGCGGTGCCGGTCGTGGCCCTCGGCCTCCCGGTCTTCGACGCCGCCTTCGCCATCTTCCGTCGCTGGCGCCGCCGCGGTCCCATCGGCGTGGCCGACCGCGACCACCTCCACCATCGCCTGCTGGCGCTCGGCCTGAGCACCCGCGACACCGTCCTCATGATCTACATCATCACCGGCTGGCTCGGCATCGGCGCCATCGCGCTGGGCCGCCTGGGCTGGCTGCCGGGTGCGCTGCTCATCACGTTCGTCGTGAGCTCGCTGATCTACCTCGGCCGCCGGGCGGGCGTGCTCTCGCACACGGCCGCCGCCGTGGAGGTTGCGGCCACGAAATCGGGCGACGGCAGACAGTCCTGATGCCCTGGCGGATCGCCTGCCTCTTCGGGACCCGTCCCGAAGCCATCAAGATGGCCCCCGTCGTCCGTGCCCTGGGCGCGACCCCCGACATGCGGCCCCTGGTGATCGTGACGGCACAGCACCGTGAGCTGCTGGACACCACGCTCGCCACGTTCGGGATCGTCCCCGACCACGACCTCGACCTCATGACGCCCGACCAGACCCTGGAGGCGCTGACCGCCCGTGCCCTGGTGGGCTGCACGGAGCTGCTGCGCCGCGAGAAGCCGGACGTGGTCCTGGTGCACGGCGACACCTCCACGACCATGGCCGGCGCCATCGCGGCGTACTATGCCGGCATTCCCGTAGGTCATGTCGAGGCCGGCCTGCGCACGGGCGATAAGCGCGAGCCGTTCCCCGAGGAGGTCAACCGCCGGGTGGCGGACGTGCTGACCGACCTCTACTTCGCCCCGACGGCGGCCGCGCGCGAGAACCTCCTGCGCGAGGGCGTGGCGGATTCGCGGATCTGGGTCACGGGCAACACCGCCGTCGATGCGGTGTTGGATGTGGCGGCGCGGCGCGCCGCCACACAAATGCCGGCGCGAGGTCGCCGGATCGCGGTCGAGGTCCACCGCCGCGAGTCCTTCGGCGCGCCCCTCCGCGACGTCGTCCTCGCGCTGCGCGACATCGCGCGGGCCTTCCCCGACGTGGAGCTGCTCTGGTCGGTGCATCCAAACCCCAACGTCGGCCCCGTCGTGCGCGAGCTCATGGCGGAGGAGCCGCGCGTGCGCCTGATTCCGCCCTCCGAATACCCTGACTGGGTCGGGGTGCTGGCCGGCTCCCACCTGCTCGTCACCGATTCCGGCGGTCTCCAGGAGGAGGCGCCCGCGCTGCACCTGCCCGTGGTGTGCACCCGCAACAAGACGGAGCGGCCGGAGGCCGTGGCGGCGGGCACCGTGGTCCTGGCGGGCACGGAGCGGCAGTCCGTGTTCGACAGCGTGGCCCGCCTGCTGCGCGACCCGGAGGCCTACCGCCGCTGCGCCGAGGCGCCCAACCCGTTCGGCGACGGCCACGCCTCCGAGCGCATCGTCGCGGCCATCCGGGGCTATCTGGACGGGGAGCCGCCCGCATCCCGCAACCGCCAATAACTCGCAGCAAAACGCTCGGGATTAGTCCGTTCGACGAATTGCGTTGCTTCGATTCGGCATGCTATTATGTCCGCGGCTCATCGGGCCCTGCTGGATTGCGAGGCGTTTCGCCCGTGAATCGGCCATCGAGAGGCCTCTGGAACGCTCTTGCGCTTGCGGGCGGTTTCGGGCTCTCGACAGCGCTGATTATGGCGCTCGGGATCTACGCCGGGAGCCGGCTGGACGCCCATTTCGGAACCAGTCCCCTGTTCGCGCTGGTCGGCTTCTTCCTTGGGGTGGGCGCAGGCACTTGGTCCTTCCTGCGCTGGGTGCGTGAGATCGGGAGGGAGTAGGCCGATGGTGCGGCGGCTGGGCTGGGGCGGCTTGATCGGGTTGGCTGCGGTCGGGCTCGCCGCTGCCACGGGCTCTCCCGGAGCCGTCGCCGGCGCCGCGGTCGGCCTGATCGTCGGCCTCGTCTACGCCTGGAGCCTGCGCTACGGTTTCCGC
>JAJYVM010000409.1 GCA_021792015.1 Bacillota bacterium
CAGCGTCCGGCCCAGCAAAGCCTGCCGCGCCCCTTCCCGCTCCTGCATAAAGAAGCCGAGCGGCATCCCGGACCCCAGAACCACCTCCCCCTGTACCCCGGATTCCCACAGCGCCTGCGCCAGCAGCGGCAGCGCTTCCGGATCCGCCAGCCGCCCATCGCCGAACGGGCGGTGCGCGCCAGGGCGTGCGGCCGCCCGGTCCCCGACCACGACCGGCTGCCCGTCCAAAAACAGCGGTGGTGCCACCTGCCCGATCCCGAAGGCATCCACGCCGGCGGAAACCCAGGCCGCCGCCCAGTGGCAGCGGCGCTCACCCACCACGTACTTCACCCGGCCGTAACCCACGTCCACACCCAACGCCACCATCGTCAAACCCTCCCCGCGTACGCGTTCAGCCCTTGTGGCGCAACACCGCGCCCACGTATCCGGCAGCAACCGCTGACGGCAAGGCCAGCGGGCCGGACGCGCGGCCGCGGTGTAGTGCCCATGTCTTCTTCAGGCTTGGTGCTCAAGGTCGGTAGGCGTCAGCAAGTGCTGACGGATCAGCGATCGAGCCCCATGTCTGCTGCACGCTGCCGGGCCTGCCGGGCCTCGGCACGTTCCGCTTCACGCATCTGCGCCAGTTCGGCCTTGGCCTCCGCCCGCAGGCGTTCGCGGTCCAGCACGCCGTGGGCCCCGCGCAGTAGCGACTGCGCCGTCGACCGGGCCGACCAGGCGTCCTGACGTTGGGCGCGCGCGGCCTGCCAGGTCACGGCCCGCTCCACATCCCGCCGGCTGGCGGCCCCCGCCGCACGCTCGAAGAAAGCATCCACCGCCGCCCGGTACCGCGCCCCTTCGGCCCGTACCGACCCATCGGCCCCGCGGGCAAGCTCCACCTCCCGAAGCAGCCGTTCCATGACCGGCCGCTCCCGTGCCCGCCATTCCAGACCGAGGCTGCGCGCCAAGGCGTCCGCGGGACGCATCGCCAGCATCTGTACACGTTCCGCCTGCCGGGCCACCTCTTCGCCGACGCGGCCACGACCGACGCCATCCGGTGTCAGCAGGCTCAGCGCGCGTTCGTAGTCGTCGCCCCGCGCCCGCAGGAGCCCGCCGGCATCGCGGTAGACCTCGACGCGCGCCAGCAGCCGCTCCATCTCGACCTGCGCCAGCCAGCCCAGGTCCGTCCCCGACCACCGCTCCAGCGCCTCCACGGGCGCGAGGCCTCGCAGGCCCTGGCGCTCGGCCTGCTGCACCCGCCACGCGGCGGTGACGATCTCCGCCTCGGTCCGCGCGCCATCGTCCCCGCCGGACTCCCGGACGGCCCGCCGCACGGCTTCTATCGCCTCCGGCTCACCGACCAGGCATCCGGACTCGTCGTGGTAAACACCCACGTCCCGCAGCAGGTCCATCCAGCGGGTCTCCGTCTCCCCCTCCAGCGCCGCCCCGAGGTGCACCGCCAGGGCCGCTGCTGGAGTCCGCTCCGGTTCCCGCACCCAGGCCGGCATGGTGCGCAACACCTCGGCCCAGCGGGCCTCGGCCTCCGGCATCAGGGTAACGCCCACCCGCTGGGCCATCTCCTGCTCCGGGGCCTCCTGAGCCAGTCCCCGCAGCGCCTCCGTCCACCGTGCCACCGTCTCCGCATCCAACGTCACACCGGCCGCCTCGGCCAAGGCCGCCACCGCTTCGCGCGACGCGCCGGCGAACAAGCCCTGCGCCCGCGCCGCGGCCGCCGCGACCTCCGCCGCCGGGTCCAGCAGCTGCGTCGTGGCCCGTGCCCGTACCAGGTCTACGGCACCCTCGTAGGCCGCCCCGCTCCCCTGCGGCCAGCCCTCCGCCGTCCGCGCGACCGCCGCCTGCCGCAGTAGGCCAGCCAACTGCCCCCGCTCCTCCGGCGACAGTTCGAAGCCGAACTGCCGCGCCAGGCCGCCGGCCGGATCCCACCGCCGCGCCTCCGCGCGGACGTCGCCAGATTGCATGCGCCACGCCTGATGCACGATCTCCCGCTCCACGACCCAGCGGTCGGCCGCCGGCGCCCGTGCCGTCAGATCGTGTAGCAGTTCCACATAACCCTCGCCGCTCGCCCGAGGGGCGCGCCGCTCCGGATCGCAGTCCAAGGCCACTCGGTGCAGCAGGTCCTCGATGCGCCGGGCGGCGCCCGGGTCTGCCTCCAGGCCCGCTGCGTGCGCCACCGCCTCCCCGGCCCGGAGGGTCCGCCTGGCCTCGCGCCAGTCCACCGCGTGTTGCCGGTACGCCTGGATCACCACCTCCGCTTCCAGGTCGGCTCCATCTCGCCCCCCTGCCGGCAGGGAGGCCACCGCTCGCGCCATATCCCCCGCCGGCGCGTGGAGCCGGACACCGTCCCGGCACACCGCGACCCCGCGCAGCACCTCCGTCCAGGCGGCCCGGGTCCCGTCATCCAGATCCACCCCCAGGGCCCGCGCCAGGGACTCGGCCGGCGTCGGGGCGGGCTCCGGACCGTGCCACCCCTGCTGGCGCGCCGCCTGCCGGGCCACCGCCTCTGCCACCCGCTCGCCGTCCGACCCAGGGGCCCGGTCGGACACGAAGCGCACCGCGGCGTCGAACGCCTCGCCCGAGGCGCGGACACCGCCCTGCTCATCCCGCTCCACATCTGCCCGGCGCAAGAGCGCCGCCAGGTCGCGGTGCTCGCCGTCGGTGATCTCGAAGCCGAAGCGGTACGCCAGCGCCCCCGCCGGCGTGCGCAGGCGCTCCTCGCGAAGGCCACGCCGGCGATCGTCGCCCCCGGGATCGGCCCGACCCGTGTGCCACCCGCTATCGTCATGGTCCTCTGCGAGGTCCCCGGCCGCCGGCGGCTCGGGTCCGGCGGCGGCATCCCTGTCGTCGCGCCGCGCCGGAGCCCGAATCTCGTCCCGCTCCGCCGCCGCGCGCAGCACCGCCTGCGCGATCCGGTCGCGCACGTCGGTTCGGGCCTTGTCCCACGCCGCGTCAGCGGCGCCGCCCTGCCCCGTGTACAGGGCGGTCAGGTCGCGCGTCGCGCGTTCCAGCCCGCTCACGGCTCCCGCGAGGGCGGGCCGGGACATGATCCAGTCCGCGATTTGCCGTGCCGCCGTGCGCACCGGCTCGGGCATGTAGGCCAGGGCGATCCGGCCGGTGCCGGGCATGGCGGGAGTCAGGGCCTCGATCTTGGTGGCCAGGTCGTTGAGATCTGCCCGGGGGAAGGCCGGCGCACTCTTACCGGCGCCGGGTGTAGCGGCCTCGGCTTCCAGACCCAGCCGCCGCGCCTGGTCTAGGTTCACACGCCCGGCGAGCACCAGCAGGTCGCGATTCGCCGTGCGCTGCGCGGCGAGTTCCGCCCGCCACGCTCCGAAGGTCTCCCGCGCCACCAACTGCCGTACCGCCCGCAGTTCCTCGCGGCTCAGCCGTGGCCGCCGGTCCCGTCCCTCGGGCCAGGCCATGATGTGAATGTGGGGCTGGCCGGCCTTCTGGTGCATGGCACCAACCCATGCCAGTCTGGTCGGCTGGATGCCCAGGGCCTGCGCGTACTGCGGCACGATGCGCCGGGCCAGGTCACGCCAGTCGCCCGGTTCCCGGAGCCCGACCTTCGCCGCGTCTTCGACGCGCATCGATACGACGATCTGCCAGTGCCACTCGCGGCCTCGCAAGACTTCCTGAATGGTCTCCAGTCTCGGCGGCCGGGCAGGGTCGGCCGCGAACAACCCCGTGGACCCTGGGCGCTCCGCCAGGTAGCGGGCATGCACCAGCGGGTCCGGGTGTTCCTCGTCCA
>JAJYVM010000410.1 GCA_021792015.1 Bacillota bacterium
GGGGTGCCGCGGGCGCGTGCGCGGCTATCGAGGGCGCAGGGGCCGGCCTGCGGACGCCCGTGCTGGAGGCGTTCACGGAGCAGGGCGGCGCGGCGGCGACGAGCGGCGGCGGCTGCTGCCTGGTCGGCACGCCGTTGCAGAAGGTGCTGGTGCCCGTACTCGTCCGGGCGAGGGAGCGCCGCGGGGCGCCGGGGCTCGCCGCGACGTCGGAGTCGGTGCTGTGGGCGGCCGCCGCAGTGTCGCTCCTGATCGGCGCGCTGCTGCTCCTTTGCGCCGGACCGCTCGCGGGGGCACTGACCGGCAAAGGCGCGGCCGCGGCGCCGACCGCCGCGCTGATTCGCTGGCTGTCTCCCTTCCCCTTGGGGCTGACCCTCTCGGTGTACGCCTCCGGTTGGCTCCAGGCCGGGGAGCACTTCGCCCTACCTGCCTTTGTCGGGTTGCCCTTCGACTTCGCCGTCATCGGCTTTGTGCTCGGCGGGCACCCGCACGGGGTGCTGGCCGCCGTCTGGGGTTTGATCGTCGGTGCTTTCCTGCAATACGCACTGCAGTGGCCAGGCCTCCGCCGTTTCGGCCACCGGGTGCGCCTGCCGGCGCCAGGAGACGCCTTGCGCGATCCCGGCCTGCGTTCTACGGCGGCGATGGCGCTGCCACTTTTGATCAGCGCCGGTAGCATCCAGGCCGTCAACGTCCTGCAGCAGGCGCTCGCCTCCCGCCTCGCCGCAGGCGATTCGGCGGCCCTGCTCTACGCCTATCGCGTCCTGGACGTTCCCTCCGCCCTGTTCATCCTGCCGGTGATCACGGTGCTCGGCCCCCAACTGGCCGCCCGCTTTGCCAGCGCAAATCCGGCGGCGGCGGCGGCGGTTCTGACCGATGCCGCGTGGGCGCTCGCCGCCGGGCTGCTCCCGTCTGCACTGCTCATCGCCCTGCTCGCCTCGCCGCTGGCCGCGGCCCTCTTTGAGCACGGGGCCTTCGGGCATGCCTCCGTCCAGGCCATGGCGGCCGCTCTGGCGGGTTTCGGGGCGGCCGTCCTCACCAGCGGCATGCAGCAGTTGGTGCGATCAGCCTTTTACGCCGCGCAGGACGCGCGGACCCCGATGCTGTGGGATGTCGTGGCATTCGTGGTCACCGCCGTCTTCGACGCGCTGGCCTATCGCGTCTGGCACCAGTTCGGCCTGGCGCTCGGCTTCGCCCTCGGTCCCGCCGTCGCCTGGATCGGTCTGACCGTCTCCTTCCGGCGCCGGTACGGCAGAGTGCCTGGGGGCCGGCGGTTCCTATTGTCCCTGGCCGCAGGCGGTGGGGCGCTCGCGGCGGTGGTGCTGGGGTTGCAGGGTCGGGTGCCGGCCTTCCTCGGCCACACTCCGTGGCATGTCGGACTTGCGCAGATCCTGCTCCGGGGGGCTGGCGGCTCGGTGGCCTATGTCGCCGTGGTCCTGACCACGGGCGGTGGGCCGATGCTGGGGCATCTGATCGGAGGTGTGCGCGCGCGGGTGCGAGCCGACCCGGTGCGGCGGGGTGCATGAGACCGGTCGCCACGGCGTGGCGGCTGTCGCCGCCGGCGCGGGCCGGCGCGGCACGGTTCACTGCAGCCGCGCCGACGCGGGCACGGCCCCTGCCGGGGTGCCGGCCGGGCGTGTCCCTTCCCCTACGGCTCCACAAGGCCTTCGCGCAGGGCGTGGCGCACCAGTCCTGCCAGGTCGCGGATGCCGAGTTTGTCCATGATGTGCGCTCGGTGGGTCTCGACGGTCTTCGGGCTGAGGCCGAGGATCGCGGCGGCCTCCTTGGCGCTGTTGCCCGAGGCGAGCAGGCGCAGTACCTCGCGTTCGCGCGGGCTGAGCGGGCGTGCCCCGGGCGCGAGGATCACCGCGCGAGCGGCCGCCGGGTCCACGAAAGTCCCTCCGCCGGCTACCGCGTCGAGGGCGGCCAACAGCGTGGCCGATGGTGTCCACTTCAGCACATAGCCCGCAGCGCCGGCTTCCAGGGCGGCCCGAACGTACTCGGCGTCGCGGTGCACGCTGAGCATCAGGATACGGGCCTCCGGCCAGACCGCACGTGACGCCCGGGTGGCGGCGATGCCGCTCTGTCCCGGTAGGCCTACGTCGAAAAGCGCGACTTCCGGCCGCAACGCCAGCAGTTGCTCGACGGCCGCCAGGCCGTCGGCAACTTCCGCGACCACGCGGAAACGGCCCGTCTCCTCCAGCAGAGCGCGCAGTCCTTCGCGCACCACCGGAAGGTCTTCCGCCAACAGCAGTCGGATCATGGCGCCCCACGCCCCAGGAAGGCCCGGTCCGCGGGGACCCCCGCAGACCGGGCCTTCCTGGCGTCTCCGACATCAGCGGTGCGCGTGTCTGCCGGTGCCGGAGCTTCTACCGCCACCGGATCCGGACAGAACAGGGTGACGACCGTTCCTCCGTCAGGGGCCGGCTCCCACCGGAGCAGACCCCCGATCGCCGCCGCTCGTGCGCGCATGGCCCGCAATCCATACCCGGCGCCTTCCGCAATCCCGACAGCAGGCTGCCGCACCCCGTCGGCAGGTGCGCGCTCCCCGGGCGCGGCGGCGGAGCGGATTCCTCTGCCGTCGTCCTCCACTTGAAGCTCCCAGCCGCCCTCCGTGCGGTCCCAGCGCACCCAAACGCTGAAGCCGCCCGCGTGGCGGCGCGCGTTGGTTACCGCCTCCTGGGCGATGCGGAAGACCGCATGCTGCACGTCCTGACCCGGCGGCGGCCCGGCGTGGACCTCGACATGCACGGCCGGTGCGTCCGCCTCATCCCCGAGCCAGCGGAGGGCCGCGGCGAAGCCCAGGTCCTCGAGCACGGCGGGATGCAGGTCCGCCATGCTACGCCGCAAACCCTCCAGGACGTCTAGGGCTTCTCGTGCCAATTCCGGCCGGTCCTGCAGGGCTGCGGTCAGGCGGGCCAGCCGCTGGCAGGGATCGTCATGCAGTTCGCGGGCGATTCGCCGGCGTTCCTCGTCCTCGGCCAGCATCGCCGCCAGGGCGGCGGCCCGTTTCTGAGCCGCCAGACGGTCGAGCATGGCGTTCAGGGTGCGCGCCAGGGCGAATGCCCACGGATCGCCGTCCTCATGGGCCCGAACCCGTTCGTCCCCCTGACCGACGGCGGCCATGATGGCCACCACGCGCTCCAGAGGCCGAAGGGCCACGCGCAGGAGAAAGGCCGTGCAGGCCACCGCCAGCAGAGCCCCAGCCGCTCCGAGGCTGGCCGACAGCACCCCCGGTCCCTGGGCCCGCTCGCCCGCCCAGGCGCTGGCCCAAGTCGCCGCCAGCAGGAAGCCGGTGTTGGCGATCTGGATCTTCCAGAAGACTGGCAGCTGGCGATCCAGGCGCCCGAGCCAGGCGAAGGGGGTGGCTGCCCTGAGGCCATCGCGTGGCCGTGTGTCCAACACACCCACACCCATCCCTCCTCTCTGTCGCCGGGCAACCCGCCGGGGCCGGCGCAACCATGCGGCCGCAAGCGCGTCGCTGACCCTGCGCGCTGTCCTGCGGCCGCCGACGGCCGGGACTGGGACGCCCGCACGCGGATACGTTTCCGGGGCGCGGCGCCAGCGACGGCAGACCCGTCGTCCGGGACAGGGGCGCCCAGGGCTGTCCGGTCTCCGCTACGCTCCGCTGGCGCGCCGCCTTGAGCCTACACCGTCCGCGCATGCCGCGGTGCACCAATCCGCTGCAGCCGACCCGTCACCGGCCGCGCCCGCTGCCGATCCCGGCGGCGGCGCC
>JAJYVM010000411.1 GCA_021792015.1 Bacillota bacterium
CCAAGCGCCGACCCGAAGAGGTGGGCGGCGACGACGTCGCCGTATGCCGCGCAAACCTCTGCGATCTTCCGAGCGACCGCGTCGCGATGGACCCGCACCATCTCAGGCACCGGCGCGACGCCTCCGCATTCAGCGTACCATGCCAAGCTGGCCACCTCACCGCGAGGCCTGCGCACGTCCGCAACGACGCGGCCGCAGGCGGCGACGATGGCGAGTGCCGGGCCCGATTGGCTGGCGGCACGCCCGCTTGACTGCGACGGCGCCCCTTCACTCCTCCTCCGCCGGCTCCATGCCACGGAAGACGGTGGCGAAAAGGCCCGCGTAGATCAGCTGGATGGCCGCGCCGATATAGAACGGCAGGTCGAGCTCGCCAAGGCCCATCAGCCAGCCGCCGATGGCGGGGCCGACCGAGGCGGGCACACGCCGCGCCGCCGTGCTCAGGCCGGACGCCAGCCCGCGCCGCCGGTCGCGTACCAGGCTGACCGTGAACGCCTGCCGCGCCCCGGAGACCCCGCGGCCGAGCACCGAGCGCAGCATGTAGAGGGCGGCCGCCCACCCAAACGCCGGCATCAGCGGCATGGCCACCAGCGTCGCGATGCTGATCAGGCGCACGGCGACAATGGAGCGCACCAGTCCGAGGCGCGTCGCCAACTCCCCCGTGCCCAGCGCGGACAGGGTGGCCAGCAGAAAGCCCGCGGCGTAGATCGGCCCGATGGACGCCGGACCCGCGCCGAAGCGCACCGCGAACCAGTACGGTAGCAGCGGCCCGTAGACGGCCCGCCCCAGGGCGCTCACGGCGGACACGCCCATCAGGGCGCCCACGGCCCGGTTCTCGCGCCGCCGCACCGTGCGCTCGGCCTCCGCCGGCTTGGGCGCCACGGCCGGCCGCTCCTCGCGCACCCCGACCAGCTGCCCGTAGTTGACGACCGCCGCGGCGGCAACCAGGGCAAACAGCGCGCGGTACGCGGCCGCGCCCGGCAGCCAGTGCTGGAGCAGCGGCACGGCCGATCCGAGCAGGGCACCCAGCCCCATGCCGACGAAGCCGGCGGCGCTGTTGAGGCTGAAGGTGCGCCCGCGCTGCGCGGCCGGCACGTTCTGCGCCAGCCAGGCGCGCTCCGCCGGGGCGAACGGACCCGCGGACCCGCCGCCGCCGCGGCCGTACCCGCAGAGCACCGTGGCGACGACCAGCAGCCATGGCGCCGGATTCACCAGCACCCCGAGCGTCAGCACGGCGATGGCGATCTGAAAGCCCAGCAGGAAGGGTCGCCGCCCGAGCCGGTCGGTCAAGGCGCCGGCCGCCAGGCTAAGCGCGGCCCCCGCCAGGCTGCTGGCGCCGACCAGGGCGCCGATCGCCCCGGCCGACCAGCCCAGGGCCCCCAAAAAGAGCACGAAGTCCACGGTGAGGGCACCCTGGCCAAGGCTGCGGACCGCGCGGGCGGCGATGAGGCGGCGGGTGACCGGGTGCAGCTCCCGCCAGGCGACGTGGCCCAGCCACCACGGCCCCGGCGCGCCCCCCGCCTGTCCCCCGGCGGCAATCGCTCGATTCACGAAGGAATTGTAGCATCGTGCGGTGCCCGGAGCATCGCCTTGCCGGAAGGTGCCGTGGCAGGCGCGACTTTGTGGCACCGGTGCGGTGGCATCCTGCGGCCTCCGCAGCACCGAGCCCAGGGGGTGCCCGCGGCGGTCCTGACGCTGTGGCACGGGATGCGGCCGCATCGTGCGGCGGCCGCGGCATCGGCCCCCGGACGGTCACAGCGGGGGTCACAGCGGCGACCACCGCGGCGGGCCGGGCCCCTACACCGCCAGGTGCGCCGCGAACCAGGCCGCGACGTCGCGCCGCAGGCGCCCGAGCTCGGCCCGCCCCGCCTCTGTGTCGGCCTCCGCCAGGTCGTGCTTGACGCCCTCATACAGCTCGTAGCGGAAGCGCTCGGGCTGTCCCGCGTAGCTGGGCCGCGCCGCCTCCGCGAACGCCCGCATGTACTTCGGGTCGGCGTCGGTGTCCGCCGTGCCGTGCTGCACAAGGAGAGCCCGCGGCGCCAGCTCCCCCGCCCGCGGCAGGGCATCCAGCGGCGCCAGCTCGCCCGCCAGGCCGGGCTGGGCCCAATCGTAGGCGGGCAGCATCGCCCGCAGGTAGCCGAAGTTCGGCACGGTGCCGGTGACGGCGACCGCCGTCGCCCGCGGGTCGGCCAGCGCCCCCAGCAGCGCCACCAGGCCGCCGATGGAGAAGCCGTACAGCCCAAAGCCGTCGCCGATCACATCGCCGCGCGCCAGCACCGCGTCGGCCACCGCGCCGAGCTCGCGCACGCCGTCGCGCACCACCGGCGCGAAGATGCGCCGCACGGGGTCGTCGCGCCCCATCTCCCGCAGCTTCTCGCGCCCGGGATCGCGCAGCCAGGGCAACGCCACATACACCCGCAGCAGCTGGGGGCATTCGTCCAGCGGCAGCCGCCCGGCAAGCCAGGGGGCGCTGCCCCGCATCCCGTGCACCATCAGCACCGCCCGCTTCGGGCGGCCGTCCGGCACATGCCGGATCAGCACGGGGATCGCGTCCGGTCCGAGCGAGGCCGCGTCGGTGCGCGTCTCCCGAATTCCCAAGTCCCCAACCCGCCTCTCCAACTTCCCGCAGGTCACGTGCGCGCTCGTCCAGAATCCCGGAGCCGGAGGGGTGCCACCTGGGCGACAGGCCCGCGTTTCTCACACCCGCCGTGGCCGCCGCCTTCGGCGACCCGCGCGTCGCGGCCTCCTATCGCCACCGCCCGCCCTATCCGCCCGCGACCTTCACCGTCCTGGCCGGCCTGCTGGCCGGCACGCCGCGGCCGCGGGCGGTGCTGGACCTCGGCTGCGGCACTGGCTTCGTGGCCCGCCCCCTCGCGCCCTGCGCCGACCGCATCGACGCCGTGGACCTCTCCGCCGCACAATGGTGGCGGAGGCCCGCCGCCTGCCGGGTGGCGACCACCCCGCCATCCGCTGGCTTGTCGGCCGGGCGGAGGAGGCCCCGCTGCAGCCGCCCTACGCCCTGATCACCGCCGGCGAGAGCCTGCACTGGATGGACTGGGACGTCCTGCTGCCCCGCCTGGCCACGGCCCTGACGCCCACCGGCGTGCTGGCCCTCCTGGACCTGGAGGTGGAGCCGGCGCCCGGGGATCCCGGCCTGCGCGCGGGGGAGCTCGCCCTCATCCAGCGCTTCTCCACCCTGGACGGCTGGCGGCCCTTTTCCCCGCCGGACGAGCTCGCCCGCCGCGGCCTCGTCCGCCCGCATGGCAGCACCCGCACGGAGCCGGAGGTCGTCCACGTGCCCGCGGCGCAGTACGTCGAGTCGTTCCACGCCCGCGCCGGCCTGGCCTGGGGGCGCCTACCCCCCGACGCCGCAGCCGCCTTCGACGCCGCGCTGCATGGCCTGCTCCGCGCCCGTGGCCACGACGCCGTCGAGCTCCACGTGCGGGCCAGCATCTGGTGGGGGCGCCCGCTGCCCGGCTGAGCCTGCGCCCACCCCTGCCCACCCCGCCGCTGCGTGCGGTCCCTGAACGGCGCCGCCGCATGGCGGCGCCGGCCAAATCCGCCTATCCGGCGCCGCCGGCCCCGGCCTCCGCCTCCGCCTCCGCCTCCAGGGCATGGGCGCACCGCTCGCAGATCTCCGGCTGGTCCGCCACCGTGCCCACCGTGTCGTCGTGGCGCCAGCACCGCGCGCACTTTGGCCCCGCCGCCGCCGCGACC